>CALPQA020000032.1 GCA_943325595.2 Auritidibacter sp. Marseille-P8566 | reverse complement strand
TTCGAATTTGCTTACTGTTTCCTTTACCTGAACTTCAGATAAAACGGGATTTAAAATGAAAACAGTTTCATAATGATTCATAAAAATATATTTTATTGTTAAATTGGATGCAAAAGTAGCTTATATTTTTGAATTTGCAAACAAACTTTGAACTTTTATTTAATCTAAGAAAGGAAACCTATAATACTGAGTTTCCTTTTACTTTTTATTTATTAAAAATGATACTTAAGATTTAGACCGGACCAAAAATAAGCTTTGCTTGAGCCTGGATTCACATCTGTAGCCATTCCAGTTGGAAAACCATTCCCTGCATCGGCATCATTAATATTACCTCCTAAAAATAGAAAGGTATAATTTGTCTGATTCGTCAAATTATTTCCTGCTGCAAATAAATCCAAACTGTATTTCTTGTTTTTAGTCGTAAGTTTATACCCCAATTTAGCATTAAGCAATCCAAAACCTTTTACTAAATTAGTATTTGCAAAATCAGAATACACATCGCTTAAATAATTGTATGTTGTATTCAAATAAACTCCTGTTGGAGAGATAAAATCAAGTCCAACAGAATATTTTTTTGTCGGAACCCCAACAACCGTTTTATTAGAAAAATTAGACAAAACACCTCCTACTCTCGTAGAAAAGTCAGTGTATTTAAAGTCATAATAAGAAAAATTCACGAATGATGTTACTTTTGATACAATAGGATTTGACTTTGTTTCATACACATATCCAATGCTTGCTTCCAATCCTTTGTTCAATTGGTTTCCTGTATTAGCAGTATAAGTATAACTTCCTCCTGCAGGATTAGCAGCACTTAATTGTGTCAACTTATTATCTATACTCATGTTAAAAAGCGATACTTGATAATCAAATCGGGTATTAAATAACAAACCTTGTGCTGAAATTTCATACATTTTTGCTTTTTCAGGCACCAAGTTGTCGTTAGTTCTATTAAGTGCTGAAATATAAGAAGTCGAGGCTGTTGGCGCATTATAACCTTCGCTATAAGTAACGTTAAAAATCTGATTTTTATATGTTTTTTGAACCGCAATGTGAGGGTTCAAAGAGGTTTTAAAAGATTTATGAAAAGACGTATTTAAAGTATTCCCAACAATTAAACCTGGCAAAGCCAATAAATCGACACGGTCATAATCAATATGATTTCCACTTAACCCAAGAATAACTGATATATCTGCATTTTTGAAATTGATTCTATCATGAATAAAAACCGATTGCTGATTTGTTATATACTTATAATAAGCACCATCGGCTATCGCATTAACTAGAAGCGGATTGGCATCATCCGTTCCTTTAAATCTAAAACTAGAGGTCAATGATTTGCATTGTTGTATTTCAGTACCTAAATTAAAAACATTTTCTATTGAACTAGAAATATCGTTTGATTTGGTAAAAACAGAACGAATTCCATAATTTGGTGAATTGGTTTGACCAGACGCTCCAGCGGATACGCTTTCAATATCCGTTCCTGAATAAAAAAGAACTGTAGAATTACTGAACGATTTAGTGAATTTAAAATTATTTGAAACACCGAAACGAGTAGATTCCATATTTAAATGCGCATTTTTCTTGATGTAAGCTGCATTCCCAGGATCATTGTCTGCATAATAATTTGAGTATGGAATTTGCCCTGTAATTCCTTCATGTGAAAAGTTATGACTTAAAAACACTGAAACTGTTTGTTTTTCAGAAAATTTGAAGTCTCCTTTGTAAGTTAAAAAATTCTTCAAACTTTCGCCGTGAGGACGATATCCATCGGATTGTAAGTGTCCATAATTCAAAAGCATTGAGGAATTATCTGCAACATAATCCAAACGGGTATTGGTTTGAAATAATCCAAAAGAACCCGCTGTTGTATTTTGACTCAATGAAGTTCCTTTTTCTTCCGAATTCTTCAAGTAAAACCGAACAACTCCACCAACTCCACCTCCGTACATTGTGGCTGCTGGACCTTTTATAACTTCAATATTATCAACAATCGAAAAATCCACATCATCTAAAATCGTAACTCCTTCAGCATTTGTCAAAGGAAATTGATTGTAATAGGCTTTAATTCCCCAATTGTTAAATTTTTGATCGTTACCATATCCTCGTATAACTATTCGTTGTCCTCCAACTTGTGTTCTTTTATCTACTTGAACTCCTGCCATAACTCCCAAACTCTGTTCTAAAAAAGCAGGATTATTTCTGTTCAACTCTTCTGATGTCAACACCTCAGCTGTTTGACCGTGACGTTTGTATTCTGCACGTTCTTTTAGTGTTTTTTTACGTGCTTTTACCGTAACGTTTTTTAGATTATTAATAGAATCTTGTTTTGATTGCGCTTCAATTTGAAACGAAAGTAATGGAACTATAAATAGTATAAATATTTTTATTTTCATCTTTTTGTCTTTATAATTAATAATGATTGTACGGCACATAATGCCATTGTTTTAATGGTTTCATCTAAGATTAAATCGCTTAAAGCAAATTTAAAACGAAAACGAAATTGCCATTAATTTACAGAAGACAATCAGAAAATAAATTTCCAAATTAAACACCTATAAACTAATAGCTTTCATTTAAACTAATTTAATATTAATTATAAAAACGTGGAGGTGGCGCTACAATAGTTAAGGTTCTATCGGTATTACAAATAATTATATCGGATGGAATTAAAGTAGTTGAAACAGAATAACGAATTGGAATCGCTATTTCTTTAGAAGGAAGAAAAACCGCAAAAAACAAAGAATTTATCGCTTGAAGAGACTTTTTACCATTCGGATTTTTAGCAAAAAAACCATTTACATAACCCTCAAGATTTTTAAATAATTTTATTTCCTGAGTATCGGCAATACATTTTAACGAACCTGATTTGTCCATTTTTACTATATCGTATATCTTACCATCGTACCAAAATTCTTTTCCTTTTTCCTCCCACCTGAAAGTGTTGTGTTTGGAAATTTCATCAAAGTTAAAGACAGAATACTCTTTATCATTTAAACCTTCTTTTATTTTAGATTTCATTTTTGATTCAATACTATATTTCATAATATTAAAACTAATAATATAACCCCCTATTTGATAAATGAAGATTGAAAAAAGTAAATAAAAAATAATTTTTTTCATACGTGAAAAACATCCTTTTTGTAAAGTGATACGAAAGTAGTTTTTTTTATTGATATTTTAATAAAATGTTTTCTGTTTAACTCTTTTACTATTCAATAAAAAAAATAAACAATTAGTGTGTCTTTTTTTTATAAAATACGAAATAAATAATATAGAAAGAAATAAAAATCGACTAAATACAAATAAATACGTTAATAAACAAATGTCAAAAAAAATATAAGATTTGTTTAGTTTGTAACGAAATATTTGTTAATTTTATTTTATAAACTTAAATTAACTCCATATGAAATTAAATTGTGTAGTTGTAGAAGACAGTACTTTACAAAGAATGTTTATAGTTAAATTAGTAAGTAACCACCCTAATTTGAGATTAATAGGGAATTATTCAAATGCAATTGAGGCCAAAAATTGTCTCACTGTAAATGATATAGATTTAATTTTTCTGGACGTAGAGATGCCTGTGATAAATGGATTTAACTTTTTAGATGCCCTGAAAGTAAAGCCTCAGATCATTTTCGTAACCTCTAAAGCAGATTACGCATTGAAGGCATTTGATTATAATGCAACTGATTATTTACAAAAACCGGTTTTACTAGAGCGCTTCAATGCTGCTATAAAAAGAGCATTGGAGAATTATTCTTTGCATCATGAAGCACCAATTGAAAATGGCGAACATATATTCATTAAGAGTAATTTGAAAAAATTGAAAATTTTTACTTCTAAAATAAAATGGATTGAAGCCTATGGTGATTATGTAAAAGTAGTTACCGAAGACGCTAGTAATTTAGTACTCTCAACCATGAAATCTTTTGAAAATGATTTATCTAAAGACAAATTTATCAGAGTACACAAATCGTTTATTATTAATATTGATAAGGTAGAGCGTTACAATAGTAAATTTGCTGAAATAGGACCAACAAAAATTCCGCTAAGCAGAAACAAAAAAGATAATTTAGCAAAAGCACTGGCTGCTAGTTAATAAAAATCGACATTCAAGATTACGCGAATTGATCGATACGATGGAACCGCTTCAAAACTATTCAACATTTTTTGAATGGTTTTTTTTGTGTTTCCAATTGCCGTATCTAATGGAATTTTAACCATTATCGTTCTGATATATTCATTACGAATTCTACTAATAGCTGGTTCTTCGGGACCTAAAACTGGAATGGCCAAATTTTGCTGCATCACTTGATACAACCACATTGCTCCTTCCTTTAGTTTATCAAAATCCCTATGTTTCAAAGTGATTTTTATCAATTTGAAATACGGTGGGTATTTATAGATTTGTCGTTCATACAATTGTTCATTATACATTCCAACATAATCATTCTTAGTAACTTGCTGAATCGTATTGTGTAATGGTGAATACGTTTGAATAATCACTTTTCCTTGTTTTTCGGAACGTCCTGAACGTCCTGAAACCTGAGTCATCATCTGGAAACTCCTTTCAAATGCCCTGAAATCGGGATGATACAACATATTATCGGCATTCATAATCCCAACCAAAGTGACATTGTCAAAATCCAAACCTTTTCCGAGCATTTGCGTTCCAACCAAAATATCAATTTCTCGATTTTTGAAACTGTCGATAATTTTTTCGAAACCAAATTTCCCTCTTGTGGTGTCTTGATCCATTCGTCCAATTTTATGACTTGGGAAAAGTTCAACTAATTCTTGTTGGATTTGCTCGGTTCCAAAGCCTTTCGTCGTTAAATTGACACTCGAACACGCATGACAATTGGTAGGTTTCGCAATGGAATACCCGCAATAATGGCAACGCAATTGGTTTTTATGTTTGTGATATGTCAAACTCACATCACATTGTTGGCATTGCGGCACGTGTCCACAAGTCAAACATTCTAATAATGGTGAATAACCGCGTCGGTTTTGAAACAAAATCACTTGTTCTCCCAAAGCCAAAGTAGCGGTTATTTCTTCAATCAAAACATCACTAAAATGACCTGACATTTTTTTACGAAAGTATTTGTCTTTCAAATCGACCAATTCAATTTCGGGCATCATTACGTTTCCAAAACGTTCAGAAATGCTCACAAATCCGTATTTTCCTGATTTTGCATTATAATAGGTTTCCATGCTTGGCGTTGCCGAACCTAAAAGGACTTTTGCTTTATGCAAATTAGCCAAAACTATTGCGGCATCTCTGGCATGATAACGAGGGGCGGGATCAACTTGTTTGAATGTTTGTTCGTGTTCTTCATCGACAACAATTAATCCTAAGTCTTGAAAGGGCAAAAACAAAGCCGACCTTGCTCCTATTACTATTTGTGCTTTCTCAGAATTTGCAATCACCTGGTTCCAAACTTCTACGCGTTCGTTATTGCTGTATTTCGAATGAAAAACGGCAACTTTATTTCCGAAATGCGCTCGTAATCGTCCAACTAATTGTGTGGTCAAAGCAATTTCGGGCAACAAATACAAGACTTGCTTGCCGGTTGCTATATAACCTTCAATGAGTTGGGTGTAAATTTCGGTTTTTCCGCTAGAAGTGACGCCGTGCAAAAGACACACGTCTTTCTCTATTAAACTTTCCTGAATTGCTTCAAATGCAGTTTGCTGCGCTATACTTAATTTTAGTTGTTCATCGCTTGATTTTCCCAAAAAATTCACGCGATCTTCCTGAAGGTAATATTCTTCAAAAATTTCTTTTTCAATTAATGCTTTTACTATTGCGGCTGTTGAATTGGCCGTTTCAGTGAGTTTTTTAACGGTAATTGGTTTCTTTTCTGTTGCCGATAATTGAAAATAGGTAAGTACAATTTCCTTTTGTTTGTTGGCACTTTTCAAGGTTTCCAATAAAGCTACTAAACCTTCATTAGAATCAAATTTTGAGTCTAACCGAACGTAGCGCACCAATTTTGGCTTGTAACTTTCCAACATTTCTTCTTGTAAAACCAAGATGTTTTTGTCGATTAATTTTTGCAGAATTGGGAAAATATTTTTCTTGTTCAAAATCGACATTATGTCTTGAACTTTTAGGGAACTTTGTTGTTGCAATGCTTGATAAATCAAAAATTCATCGTCCGAAAGTTGGGTTTCATCTACAAAAACATCCTGCTTTTGCGAAATTGTAGTTTCACTTTCCAATAATAATGCACTTGGAACTGCACCGCGATATACATCGCCAATGGCACACATATAATAGGACGCAATCCACTGCCAATGTGCGATTTGAATTTCGGTAACCAATGGTTTCTCATCTAGAATTTGATGAATTTCTTTGGCCTCATATAAGGTAGGCGCATTTTGATGCAATTCGATTACCAATGCCGTGTAAATTTTACTTTTCCCGAAAGGTACTGCCACTCGCATTCCTTTTTTTATATAGTTGAATTCTGTTTCAGAGATACTATAAGTAAAGGTTTTGGCAAGAGAAAGCGGTAAAATTACTTCGACGAAAAACTGCATTTATATTTGGTGTAGGTTATGATTTTTGATATTACTTGTCAAACTTATTTTATTCGTTCCCAATATTGTGTTCTTCCGAATAATGAAATTCCGATGTAGCCCCGAACTTTTAGTTTGCCATTTTCTTCGAGGGTGATGTAGCATTTGTATAATTTGCCACTTTTGGGGTCTAAAATTTTTCCGTTTGTATATTCGTCTCCCACTTTTACAAGTCCTTTAATTACGGTTAAACCCAATATGGCTTTGTTTTTATCGTCGCCTGTGCAATTTTCGCAAACGCGATTGCGACTTTTGGGATTGAAAATTTCGCTTACTTTTCCGTAAATTTTATTGTTGTGTTCGAAAATTTCTACAACTGAAATTACTTTTCCTGTTACATCATCAATAGTGTTCCACTTTCCAATAACGCCGTGGCTTTGACCATGGAATTGTGTGGAAAGCAAGAGAATAATTATACATCCAAATTTCTTCATACTCTAAACGTTTTTAGCCCTGATGGTAGCGGCATCCTTTTGGGGCGGGGTTCGCCCCAAAAGATATAGCGGACAGCAGGAATAGCTTCTAAAAAAAACTACTTAATCTATTTTCTTGTTTTTCAGACTGCTGATAATCGAATTCAACTCGAAACCGAGTAATAATATCATGCAATTTATCCAAATATAAAACATCATAATCAATAATGTACCAATTGAGCCGTAAAGTTCGTTGTATTTTGAGAATTTTATTACCCAAATTCCGAAAAAGTAAGAGGACAAAATGACTAAAACCGTTGTAAATACGGAGCCTATCGTGATAAATGAAGGGTTGTTCGTTTGCTTGGTTCCGAATCGAAAGAGCACTGAAATTGTAATTAAAATCATCAGAATTACAAAGGCATATCTTCCTAGAATGATGAGTGGAATGCGATCACTAAACATGTCTTGAATCATTGTTTGTTGGATAAAAACTTCAAATACTACGATGGCAGAAACCGTGATAAGTAGTAATAAAGACAGCAATAAGGAAAGCGCTAACGAAATTAAATACTGGTGAAAAAAGCCGCGTTTTTCAAGAACGTGACGGGACGATTCAAAGCCGCCGAGGATGCCGTTGAGTCCGTTTGCCATCAAGAAAATCGACAATAAAAATCCTGTGGAAACCAATCCCGTGTGGCTGTTATTGAGAATATCATTAACAATATTGGCAATGGCATCGTAGGTATTGGGAGGAACGCCTTCCTTGACAAACTGAAGGAAATCGGTTTGAAAACCTTCAATTGGAATGTAGGGAATGAGGTTTAGAATGAACAACGCAAAGGGAAACAAGGCCATGAAAAAGCTGAACGCTACCGCACTAGCATGATAGGACAAACCGCCTTCTAAAATCCCAACAGAGTACAATTTTATCAAGTCATAAAGTGACAACCCTTGTAGCAATGGGAATTTTATCCGTTGCAAAACGTGAATGATGTTGCGAAATACTGGTAATTGTTCTATTTGCATTATTGTTAATTTAAATCGCCTTTAAACTCAAATCCATATTGTAAATTGAATGTGTCAATGCACCCGATGAAATATAATTCACACCACATTCAGCATAGTTTCTAATGGTTGTTTCGTTTATATTTCCTGACGATTCTGTCAAACATTTATCCCCAACCAGCGCTACGGCTTTTCGGGTGTCTTCATAATTAAAATTGTCAATCAAGATTCTGAAAACGCCTTCATTCTCCAATATTTCCTTAATTTCATCCAGAGTTCTCGCTTCGACAATAATTTTTAAATCTAGGGAATTTTCTTTCAAATAAGCTTTGGTTTTAGTGATTGCAGCCGTAATTCCACCAGCAAAATCGTTGTGATTGTCCTTGAGCATAATCATATCGTACAATGCAAAACGGTGGTTTTCGCCTCCGCCAATTTTTACAGCCCATTTTTCGCAGGCTCTAAAACCAGGTGTTGTTTTGCGCGTATCCAAAATTTTGGTCGAAGTTCCCTCCAAAAGCGTTACATAACTTTTTGTTTTTGTAGCAATGGCGCTCATTCGTTGCATCGAATTCAGCACCAATCGTTCCGCTTTTAGAATCGATTGTGAGCTTCCCGAAACATGAAAAACCACATCTCCCCTTTTTACAGGCGCTCCATCATTGATAAATATTTCGATTTCCAAATCAGCATCTACATATTCAAAAATCATTTTTGCAAAAGCAACACCTGCAATTATGCCTTCGTCTTTGACTAATAATTTTGCTTTTCCCTTTGCCGACGAAGGAATACACGCCAAGGAACTGTAATCTCCAGGCCCTACATCTTCCCGAATGGCATTAGAAATAATCAATTGTAACTCGTTTTTGAACTGTGTGTCGCTAATCATTTATCTGGAATTTACAGAATGCTAATTTAGAATTAATTTTGGGTATTAAAAAGTTTGTAGGATTGAAATTGACTAAAACCAGTACATTTCTTTTATTTTGGGCGTGCCCTCGTTTATGGCGTTGCGAGAAACGAAACTATTACTGCTAAACTCGGTCGGGCTTTCCGCTACAAGTCCTCGCCACGCTAAAAAGCGCGACTGTGGGCTTTTCACTACAATCCCTCACGCAACGTAATAGGAACAACAAAACAGAAGTACACCATTTTAGAAAAATTCAAACTTAAAATAAAATAGTTTATTATCTTTGAAAAAAAAATCCATGGGACAAAATATCATTCTCAACAACCAAGAAATTGAACACAAAACAAAACGAATTGCGTATCAAATATATGAGACCTTTGTTGACGAACAAGAAATTGTGATTGCTGGAATTGCTACCAATGGATTTGTATTTGCAAAAAAAATTGCCGCTGAATTAGAACAAATTTCGACACTGAAAATCGTTCTTTGTGAAGTTTTCATCAACAAGCAAAACGTAAATGCCTCAATAACCACTTCATTGCCCAAAGAAAAATACGAAAACAAAGGATTGGTTTTGGTAGATGACGTCCTTAATTCTGGAACCACATTAATTTATGGCGTGAAGCATTTTTTAGACGTTCCATTAAAGAAATTAAAAACAGCGGTATTAGTTGACCGAAACCACAAAAAATACCCTGTAAAAGCCGATTTCAAAGGAATTTCACTTTCCACTTCTTTATTAGAACACGTGCAAGTAGTTTTTGAAGAAAACAAAAGTTACGCTTATTTAAGCTAGAAGCATTTCGATTTCAGCAACAAGTTCCCCAACCGTTTTTTCGTCGATGGTTACTTTGTATTGCGCCTGGTTGTAGTAATAACTTCGATCAAAAAGGTTCTTTGCAATAAATTCTTTCATTTCCTCCTCACTTTTATTGGCAATCAACGGTCGGTTTTCATTTTCATTTTTGAGACGACCATATAAAGTAGCGATAGAGCCACTCAAATAGATTGAAAAAACATTCTCTCCTTTCAGCAATTCATGATTATTGGCATAACAAGGCGTTCCGCCGCCTAAACTCAAAACAAAACTTTCTGGATTTTTCATCAATTCAGAGAAAATTTCGTGTTCTAATTTTCTAAAATAGAGCTCCCCTTTTTCCGAAAAAAGTTTATTTACGGACGAATTCGTTCTATTTTCGATGATTTCATCCAAATCTAAATACGGCAAATTCAATTTATTAGCGAGTAATTTGGCAATAGTTGACTTCCCGCAACCCATATAGCCCAATAATATTATTTTTTTCATAGCAATAATGCCTTATAAACTAAGGCGTTAAGATTTTTTATTTAAAAAAGTAAATTTATACATAAAATAGCTTTGAAAAATAAATAATAACGCCTTATATTTGCACCCGCAATGAAGGAATAGAATTGACTCGATAGCTCAGTCGGTAGAGCACATCACTTTTAATGATGGGGTCCTGGGTTCGAGCCCCAGTCGGGTCACAAAAATGACTTTAATTTTTTATTCCTTCTAGCAATGACTCGAT
>CALPQA020000031.1 GCA_943325595.2 Auritidibacter sp. Marseille-P8566 | reverse complement strand
GAATTTAATACAGGTTGCAAATTGGCGATATCTGGATCAATCCAATTCATGTAGGCAGCCATCAAAATCATCGCAGTTACAAACGCCGAAGAAGCTACTGTCAATTTCGATTTTCGATCAAATGCCAACCCAAAAAACATCGTCGCCCAAGCTACATAAATAATTGATTCATAGGCGTTACTCCAAGGTGCATGACCCGAAATATACCACCGCGCAATCAATCCAAGGGTATGCAAACCAAATAAAACTCCAATTATAACGTGCATCACATTTACTAAAACAGCCATGAACTTATTGTCCTTGAAGATTTTAATAATTGTAAATAACAGCATAAATATTCCCGCCATCATATACAAATAAAACAACTTTTTGAACACATCATACTTGTTGTAAACTATTTCTGCCGTGATTTTATCTTCTGTTGGCATGACCGCACTACCAAATTTTCTTTGGTATTTTTTTATTCCTTCAAGGTAGAAATCAACATCTTTATAATTTTTACTAACCGTTGCATTTTGAAGTGAACTCAGATACAAAGGAACAATTTGCGATGTGAAAATCGAGTCCATTCCTTTCAAACCCGCATGATTTAGTTCTAAATGAGAAACCCATTTGTTATTTTCGTCTTTCGGAATTGGGAAAATCCTCAAGATACTTCCCGCAACTGCCGAATTGAATAAGTTGATTTTCTTATCGGTTTCAACAAAATCCTTTTCAAAATTATTAGGATTCGCCGTTTTGTAAGCTTCATCTAAATAGGGTGATAATTTGTAATTACCCTTTTTGTCAAAAAACGCAATAAAAGGAGCATATTGAGCAGTTTTTTCTATACCAATTATTTTTCGAATACTGTCATTTCCAGATTTGATATAAATTAGAGGAATTTCATACCAAGCCGTTGGAAATTGTGTCATTGACAGAAATACCTGATCCGAATTCATTCCGTTATAAGTATCTTTATGACTCACTTTGCGCAACAATTCTGATGAAAAAGTATTCACAGGCTTCATTCTTCCTCCAGCATCTTGAATAACAAGTCGTCCAAATTTAGCAGCATGCTCCTCCGAAACTTTATATCTTTGGAGTAACGAGTCAATCTGTTTCACAGAAATTGGTTGTCCCTCTTTGTGCTGAGAAAAAACGCTACAACTCAACAAAAGCAATGCAATTGTAATTAGTTTTGATTTTTTCAATTTCACAACTTCTAGTTTTCTTTTAATATCCGCAAATCGAGAATGCTTAGTAAATAGTATCATCATAAGCCCAAAATACAATAATGAGTATCCAATATAAGTGATTAAAGTTCCCCAATAATCATGGTTTACCGATAAAACCGTTCCTTTTTCATCGGGATCAAATGAAGATTGAAAAAAGCGAAATCCTTTGTGGTCTAAAATATGATTCATATATATTTTGGCATCAAATTTTGAGGTAGAATCCTGAACAGTTACATCACTTTCATAGGAGGAATAACTTTTCTCAGTTCCAGGATATTTTAAGGCTTTAAAGTCATTCAATTTAATTTTGAAAGGCAAAGTATGCGCTTTACTACCGTAGAAAAAAGTATATTCTAATTTTCCGATTTTCACCGATTTTGATTCACCAATTGTACCTTTTGTTCCTAAAAGAGTAACTTCTTTATTTAATCCTTCAGCGTTTAGATTTAAAATCAAAGCATCTTCGTGCGTCTTCGCTTTGTAATCGTTTTTGGAAGTGTACCCTATACTTCCTTTCATTGCAGGATCAGGAAATACAAACTGTGTTCCACCCACATTATACAAAGAACGCATCATCAAAGGTTGAACAACATCTTTTGCAACAGCTCCTTTCAGCTGGTCGGCCATACGCATAAACTGCCCTTCAAAAGGAGTTTGAATCGTAGAAGAACTGTCGGTGATTGTAATGTTTGTAGCACCTTTTACATATTTATTTAATGAAAAAAGCATGTTGTGAATGTTCTGAACTTCTCCTTCTTTCAGAAAATGTTCGTGTCGGGTTCCATCACCAGATTCTACCATTTTAAAATACAAAACACCTTTTGCATCTGGCTTAATCATTTGTTGAGCACCTAATAAATAGTCTTTATATGAAATTTTGAAATTGGTTGTATCAAAATTACTTGAAATACTGAAATCATTATTGGCAACTGGAGAAAGCAACAATGATTTTTCGAAAACTCTACGCTTCATCTGACCTTGAAAATCGCCATCCACAAAAACCGTGAGAAACATTTTATCGGAATAAAACTGATTTTCAGCTGCCCCTTCTCGAATCGGCATCATGCCTTCATAACTGATATATCGAGTAATAAATGCTCCCAAAATAATAAATACAAATGAAACATGCAAAATTAACGTGGCCCACTTTTCTTTTCTTAAAAGTTGGTATCTCTTTATATTTCCAGCAAAATTAATTAGGAATACGAGCATTATTAACTCAAACCACCACGCATTATAAACCCAAATTCGAGCTGTATCGGTATTGTATTTGCTCTCGATAAATGTTCCGCAAATCATTGCAATTGCAAATGATAAAAATAAAAAAGCCATTAATCGTGTTGAAAACAAAAAGGAAAATATTTTTTTATCCATTATAGAAGAATTTTCTTTTAAAGTGGTACAAAAGTAATTCAAATTTATCGATTTATTAGTTTAGACAATTGATTTAAGAGATTTTTAAGTGATGTTTATAAAAAAGTTTAAAATCAGAATTAATAAAAAAAAATCAATAATTTAGCCAAATGATTAAAGTGAGTATTATTGGTTCTGGAAATGTCGCACAACACCTGATTGTGGCGCTACAAAATTCCATTATAAATGGTGCAACTATCGAATTGATTCAAGTCTTTTCAAGGCAAAAAGCGGCGTTATCTCATTTATTAGATTTCAACAAAATTACTGATAATTGGAAAAATTTGGCAGAAGCCGACTTATACATAATTGCCGTTTCCGACGATGCAATTTCAACTGTTTCAGGACAAATTCCATTCAAAAATAAATTAGTTGTTCATACTTCTGGAAGTTTGCCATTGGACGCATTAGATTCTAATAATCGGAAAGGTGTTTTTTACCCATTGCAAACCTTTTCAAAAGGGAAATCTATTAATTTTAAGACCATTCCAATTTGTTTGGAAAGCCAAAACGCTACGGATTTTCAACTACTTCAAAAAGTGGCAAACGCAATTTCTGAGGCTGTTTTTGCAATAAATTCAGAGCAACGAAAAGCACTTCATGTCGCAGCCGTTTTTGTAAATAACTTCACCAATCATTTGTACAAAATTGGAAACGACATTTGCATAGAAAACAATGTGCCTTTTGAAATTTTGAAACCGTTAATACAAGAAACTGCCGAAAAAATCATGAAGCTTTCGCCAAAAGAAGCCCAAACGGGACCTGCAATTCGAAATGATTTTAATACTATTAATGCGCACTTGGCATTTTTATCGGATGAAAATCAAAAAAATATTTATAAAATACTAACCCAATCTATACAAAATAATGGCAAAGAGTTATAAAGAAATTATGAACGACATTACTACATTTATTTTTGATGTAGACGGCGTTCTTACTGATGGTTCTGTTCATATTTCTCCAACGGGTGAAATGCTTCGAACAATGAATATTCGGGATGGTTTTGCAATGAAAGCCGCTATAGAAAGTGGCTACAACGTGTGTATTATTTCTGGCGGGAGTAATGAAGGTGTTCGCATCCGATTGAGAAATTTAGGAATTACTGATATTTATATGGCCACTCCAGACAAGGTAGAAACGTTCAAGGAATATTGCGAATTGTATGCAATTTTACCCGAGCAAGTTTTATACATGGGCGATGATATTCCCGATTTTCATGTGATGCAACTGGTCGGATTACCAACATGTCCGCAAGATTCAAGTCCAGAAATTAAAAGTATTTCCAATTATATTTCTCACAAAAATGGTGGAAAAGGAGCCGCTCGTGACGTAATTGAACAAGTAATGAAAGTACATGGAAAATGGCACTTATATTACGACGGAAAACACGATTAAAGTTCACAAATTAGCAATTATAAATTAACATAGCGTTGAAATTACTACAATTAATAAAATACAAAAACCTTTTACTACTTGCTTTAATGCAACTCGTTTTTAGATACGGTTTCTTAGAATTACAAAATGTACCACTGTCGCTTGCGGATTGGCACTACTTTTTATTGGTACTTTCTACAGTTTGTATTGCTGCAGGTGGATTCGTTATAAATACCATTTTTACTACTGAAACAGCCTCTAATGACAATTCTGAAAAAGCAATTATTGGCAACGATTTTTCTGAAAGTTTCGCATATAATTTATATGTTGCCTTTACTTTTATTGGAGTTTCGATTGGTTTTTACTTATCAAATGTCATTCAAAGACCTAATTTTGCAATTCTATTTATTATTATAGCTGCTACATTGTATTTGTATGCAACAAGCCTAAAACAGAGTCTATTGATTGGAAATACTATACTTTCTCTGCTCTTATCACTTAGCATTTTAATCATCGGCCTTTTCGATTTATTACCAGCTACTTATGAAGGAAACCAACCAAGAATGGGATTACTTTTTAGTATTTTAATTGATTATGCAATTTTTACATTTATCATTGCTTTTATCCGAGAAATCGTTAAAGAGTGCCAACTTTTTGCAGAAGATTCTGGTCGAATTTTCAATACTTTACCAACTATTTTTGGAATAAAAAACACAACCAAAATAATTTTCGCATTGAGTTTTATTCCGATACTTTGCGTTTTTTATTATATAAAAGAATATTTATTACCCGGAAATTTAATTGTCAGTACCCTTTACGGATTAATTTTTATTGCCAGTCCACTCCTTTATTTTTCAGTAAAAATTTGGGCAGCAAAAGAACCGAAAGAGTTCCATCATTTAAGCGCTATTTTGAAATGGGTTTTGTTTTTTGGCATCCTTTCGATTTTAGTAATCAATCTAAACATGAAGCACAATGCTTAAAGAAATTTTAAAAAACCACACACTCATTTTGGCATCGGGTTCGCCTAGAAGACAACAGTTTTTCAAGGATTTAGATTTGGATTTCGAAATCCGTTTAAAAGACATTGAAGAACTATATCCAGATCATTTAAAAGCGGAAGAAATCACCAATTTTTTAGCCGAATTAAAAGCCAGTGCCTTTGAAAACGAACTGAAAGAAAACGAGATTTTAGTAACTAGCGATACGATTGTTTGGCATAAAAACACCGCTTTGGGAAAACCAAAAGATTATGATGATGCCTTTCGAATTTTGAAATCACTTTCAAATGATACCCACGAAGTTATAACTTCTGTTTGTTTCAAAACAATTCAAAAAACAACTACTTTTCATGAAGTTACCAAAGTTACTTTCACCACTTTAAGCGACGAAAGTATTCACTATTATCTTGAAAATTACAAACCTTATGATAAGGCTGGAGCCTATGGAATTCAGGAATGGATTGGTTTTATTGGTGTTTCAAAAATTGAAGGTTCCTATGCCAATGTAATGGGAATGCCAACTGACAAAGTATTTGAATATTTTCATAAATTTGTACAAAACGATTAATTATGATATTTATAAACGATTTTACAAAAGAAACTATTAGCACTGGAATTCTACTCATTGTGGTTTTCATTGTGCGAATAATTGTTTCCAAACTAATTCGTCGCTATGCAAAACTGAGCCAAATCATTGAACATCGTACCAAATTAGTGGTGAAATACATTCATTTATTAATCAATATAATTGCTGTATTTACATTAATTCTTATTTGGGGTGTTGAAACCAAAGACTTGTTTTTCACCATTTCATCTTTGACTACGGTACTTGGCGTGGGTATGTTTGCACAATGGTCTATTTTAAGTAATATTACTTCGGGAATTATTTTGTTCTTTTCCTTTCCTTTCAAAATTGGGGATATTATTAGAATTCACGATAAAGAATTCCCCTTTGAAGCCGAAATCGAAGACATTCGCGCTTTCCACATTTATATGAAAACCAAAGACGGAGAAATGATTACCTATCCTAATAATCTACTTTTGCAACGCGGAATCTCCATAATCAAGCACAGTTCACACGTTGAAAACGAATTTACGGACTAATATAATTTTGTTAAAAAACACTGCTTTTTAGTTAAAAAACCTGTGAATTTTATTAAATTTAGACAGATTAAAAATCAATGCTATAAAAGTAGTTTTATGAAAGATACTATGCAATTTCCATTTTATGCAAAATTTGCCTTTGTATTATTGAGTCTGATTTCAATATTTACAATTTTATATTTAGGACAAAACATCATCGTTCCTATACTAATGTCCTTGCTTTTTGCCATTTTATTAAGACCTATCTCCAACTTTCTTGAACGTAAATGTCGGTTTTCACTTGTACTATCAGTAACTATTACTACAATTCTTTTTGTCCTTATTGTTATTGGTGTTTTGTTTTTCATTTCATGGCAAGTTAGTGACATTGCAAACGATTGGGATGCTATAAAAAACAACCTCGCCATACATTTTGAAACCATTCAAAAACTTGTTACCGACAATTTTAATTTGAATAGAGGAGAACAGAAAATACTACTTCAAGATGCCTCAAAAAACATGACCGAATCTGGAAAAAACCTTATCGGATCTACACTTGTATCTTTTACGGATGTGTTATTAAACTTAACATTAATTCCTATTTATACCTTTCTTTTTCTATTGTATAAAAACTTATTAATTACCTTTTTGACTAAATTATTCAAACCCGAAGACCACAAAAAAGTACAAGATATTTTGTTCCATGTAAAGGTTTCGGTTCAAAGTTATATTATAGGATTATTGATAGAAATGATTATTGTTTCTACTTTAACCACTGTTGGATTCATGATCATTGGCTTAAAATATGCTATTGTTTTAGGAATAATTACTGGAATTTTAAACTTAATTCCCTATATCGGAATACTATTTGCTGGAGTTTTAAGTGTTATTGCAACTTTAACTGCCTCACCAGACATCACACTAATTATTGGAGTTATAATCATTGTAATTGTCGTTCAGCTTATCGATAATAATTTAATTGTCCCTCTGATTGTTGGTTCTAAAGTTCAAATTAATGCTTTTGTATCTATCGTTGGAATTATAATTGGAGGCGTAATTGCAGGGTTTTCAGGAATGTTTTTGGCAATTCCAATTATTGCGATAATGAAAGTGATTTTTGACCGAATTGAGTCTCTTGAACCCTGGGGTTATATTATGAGTGACGATTTGCCAAAAAGTTACACTTGGGAAAATGATGCTAATCCAAATTGCGAAATAATTGCAGAGCAATCAAATATTAAAATACCAATTCCTCCAAATCCAAATACGGATGAAATCGATTTGAATTAAAATTTCTTATCAATTCCAGAATTTATTGTAGAGGAATTTGAATGCTGTATTTCTTACCTGTTTTATTTTCCAATTTAGAATCTCGCAACCAAGGATTATAAATCTTTAATATCTTGTAATTAATTCCTTGGCTAATTGCAAAATCGGCCAAATTAGTAATTGTACTGTCTACTTCAATTATGCGAGTTGGAAAAATCGCATACAACTCTTGTTTTGGAACTTCAAAGCCAAATTTCTCTGGATTTTTCATAATTTCCTTCAAAGCCAAGATTCTAAATACATATCTGGAAGTCTCATCATTCAATAACAAATCATAATAATTGGTCACTTTTTGAATTTCGATTTGCTTGTTAACTCCTGTCATCCCTCCATTATAAGAAGCCGCAGCCAAGGTCCAAGATCCAAATTTCTCTTTTGCCGACAATAAATATTTACATGCCGCTTCGGTTGCTTTTTCTAAATGATACCGTTCGTCAACAAATTCATTGACTTCCATTCCTTTTTCTTTTGCTGTTTCAGGCATAAATTGCCATACTCCCCTAGCGCCTGCACTTGAAACGGCATTTATCAATCCACTTTCAATAACCGCCAAATATTTAAAATCATCAGGAACACCATTTTTTTTCAAAATAGGCTCGATGATAGGAAAAGCGCGATTGGCTCTTTTCAAAATTAATATGGTCGAAGCATGTAAATTAGCGTTTACCAATAATTCTCTATCAAAGCGTTCGTTTACATCTGCAATATTTAAAGGCGTAGTTTCACCTGCAAAATCAACTGCTGTTGGGAAATAATAGGCTGTACCTTCGTGGGTAATTTTATTTTTATTATCGTTTGATATTGCAAAGATTGAAATACCACTAATAACTATTATTGAGGTAATACTACCTGCCTTTTTAATCCAATTCATCATCATTTTTTTAATACTGTAAAAATACAAAAATCAAACCGCTTCTGTACCTAGTCCCAAAATTATTTTTGGCAAATTTACGTTCATCCATTTGTATTTTGTTAAAATCATAATATGGGTTCCGCCTTTTACAACAATACAATTAATAATATTTTTTATGGGGAAAACTTCATCTGCATCGCCGTGAATGTGAATCACATTGGGGTCAATTTCCAGCCTATCCCACAAAATTATTTTCTCAATAGCCCAATCCAAATATTTTTTATCTCTAACTGCTAGAAACTTTTGATACAATTTTAAGCGTTGGTTGACTTTTTCTCCAAAAGAGAATTTAGCTAAATTTTCAATATTTGAAATCAAATTAGTTGGCAATAGCTTGTACGCTTTTGTAGTTTTAGCTAATTTTAAAGTTATAGGAAATTCTAAATTACTTTTCACACTCGAAATAATGATTACATTTCTGACATTTAAGAATTTAGCCATTTCTTGTACTAAAATTCCACCAAATGAAACGCCAACTAATACGGGATTTTCAAGTGTTACTTTACTAGAAATCCGTTGGGCATAACTTGATAAAGTTTCGTTTTCTAATGGCAATTCCCACTCTAACAATACCATTTCAAAAGTATCCGAAGGAAGCACAATTCTTTCAAAAATTGAAGAACTTGCAGCCAATCCTGGCATAAAATAAACAGGTATTTTACTCATTTTTGATGTTTTAACGCTTTGAAATAGAAAGATTGGAAATTAATCCCGAAATTTGTGTAAAATTAATTCTTTAATTGCATTTCCTTTTATATTTAAGATAAATTATGACTACTCAATTATTCAAATCGTCCAATCGTGGAACCGCAGATTTCGGTTGGCTTAAAGCCAATTATTCTTTTTCATTTGCCAATTATTTCAATCCAAACAGCATCCAATTCGGAATGTTACGCGTGCTTAACGACGATACTATTGCTGGTGGAATGGGCTTTGGAACGCACCCACATGAAAATATGGAAATCATTACCATTCCTCTAGAAGGCGCTTTGAAACACCGTGACAGTATGGACAATGAAGGTACTATAAGTTATGGAGAAGTGCAAGTTATGAGTGCTGGAACTGGAATTCAACATTCTGAAGTCAATGCCAATGCCACTGAGCAATTAAAATTATTGCAATTGTGGATTTTTCCTGATACTGAAAATGTAAAACCTAGATACGAGCAAAAAGCATTCGATTTGGAAAACCATCTTAATAGTTTTGTGACTATTGTAACCCCAAAGGATTCAAATGATGGAAATGCACTTTGGATCCACCAAAAAGCATTCTTAAATTTAGGTGTTTTTGAAAGCGGAACTACAAATTACAAAATTAATATTCCAGAAAATGGGGTTTATTTGTTCCTGATTGAAGGTCAAATTGAAATTGATAATCTAACGCTAACAACAAAAGATGCCATTGGGATAACGGATTGTGATGCGATTGAAATTAAAATTGTAGAAAAATCCAAAATTCTAATAATAGAAGTTCCAACAAAATAAAACAAGCTACGTCAACTAGTAGCACCAACAATTATGGAAATTAAAGACAATACTTTTTCAAGACAATTTGAAACTGTAGTTGATGGAAAAATGATTATTTTGGAATATTCCTTTCAAGATAAAAAGATATTTCTAACCAAAATTCAAACGCCCGATAACTTCGATAACGAAGCTTTTATCAATGATTTTCTGAAAAATATTATGGAAATTGCCTACGAACGCAAACTCAAAGTAGTTCCCATTTTACCTAAAATTGCTGTTTTCTTTAGGAAAAATGCCACTTATAAAGATTTATTGCCTCCAGGAATTAAGCTGTAATTTTACTTTTCAAAAACTCCATTCGCACACTTCCATCTTCATCAATTTTGGTAAGATTAATTTCATGCAATGTATTAACCAATTCTGGATTCCAAGGCGTTTTCACTTTTACATAATTCTCTGTAAAACCATGTATATAACCGCCTTTATTTTCACTTTCAAAAAGTACAATTCGGTTGGTTCCCAATTGGCTTTCATAAAAAGCACGGCGTTTTTTTACCGATAATCCACGTAACATTTTGCTTCTTTTGGCTCGAACATTTGCAGGAACAACGCCTTCCATATCGGCAGCTTCCGTATTATCCCGTTCAGAATACGTAAAAACGTGCAGATATGAAATGTCCATTTCATT
>CALPQA020000030.1 GCA_943325595.2 Auritidibacter sp. Marseille-P8566 | reverse complement strand
GCCCGACCGAGTTTAGAACAAATGTTGTAATTACTATAAACGTTCTAAACGAGGGCACGCCCAAATAAAAAAAACGTTAATTTCATTTTGATTTTGAGTTGTTTTTAGTCTTGATTTACAATGAAATAAATAACGATATCATAAAATTAAAAGCGCAATAAATTAACACAACAGTAGGAATTTTGTTAAAACTTTATATGAAAAATAAAAGAAAAATTCCATTAGTAGTACTTAGTGATGTGCACCTTGGAACGTATGGATGTCACGCTCCGGAATTGCTACAGTATTTGAAATCTATCGAGCCCAAAACGTTAGTTTTAAACGGAGATATTATCGATATGTGGAATTTTTCTAAAAGCTATTTTCCAGCTTCCCACATGAATGTGCTGCGGCATATTATTAAAATGTCTACCAATGGAACCCGAGTAATTTATATTACAGGAAATCACGACGAAGTTTTGCGTAAATATTCTGATTTAATTTTAGGAAATTTTGAATTGGTTGACAAGCTAATTTTGGATTTAGACGGTAAAAAAGCTTGGATTTTTCACGGTGATGTTTTTGATTCTTCGACACAAGGGTATGCCAAAATAATCGCTAAAATTGGTGGGAAAGGCTATGATTTGTTGATCCTAATCAACAGTTTTGTCAATTGGATTTTAGTATTGTTTGGAAAAGAAAAAAGAAGTTTTTCAAAGAAAATTAAAGATAGTGTGAAAAAGGCGGTTTCATTTATTACCAATTTTGAAACTACGGCTGCCGAAATTGCCATTGATAAAAAATACGATTATGTGGTTTGCGGACACATTCATAAACCACAAATGAAAATGGTTGTAACAGATAAAGGTTCTGTAACGTATTTGAATAGCGGCGATTGGGTTGAAAATTTAACGGCTTTAGAATACAGTAAAGAGAAATGGAAGATTTATGAATATAATAAATCACATTATAAAGAAAAATCAGATGCTAAAGAAGATCTCTATATTAACGATATTGTTGGAAAAATTCTATCCTAGAGTATGAAACTATTTTATGCAATTCAAGCAACGGGAAACGGTCATATTAGTAGGGCGATTCAGTTGTATCCATATTTAAAAAAGTTTGGAACGGTCGATTTTTTTATGAGTGGGAACAATGCGAGTCTGAATGTTGATATTCCAATTAAATATAAAAGCAAAGGTTGTAGTTTGCATTATAGCAAATGTGGCGGTTTAGATTATTGGGAAATTGCCAAAAACATCAATCCGTTGCAAATGTATCGCGATGCAAAAGCGTTGCCATTATCAGATTATGATGTGGTAATTAATGATTTTGATTCGATAACTTCTTTGGCGTGTCAACTTCAAAAAGTGAAATCAGTGCAATTTGGTCATCAAGCAAGTTTTATGTCGGATTTTACGCCAAGGCCAGAAAATAGGAATATTATGGGAGAATTAATTTTAAAACATTATGCTCCTGCACCAAAATATTTAGGACTTCATTTCAAAGAATACGATTCCTTTATTCGTCCTCCAATTATTAAAGATGAAATTTTTCAAGCTTCACCAAAAGATTTAAATCATATTTCAGTTTACTTACCTTCCTTCAATAGAGAATGTTTGGAAAAAGCATTTCATAAAGTAAAAGGCATTGAATTTCAGTGGTTTTTGAATGATATTAAAGAGATTCGTAAGGAAGGAAATATTACTTATTACCCTGTAAACCAAACTCTTTTCAATAAAAGTTTGATTAACTGCCACGGAATTTTAACAGGTGGTGGGTTTGAAACTCCTGCGGAAGCATTATTTTTGAACAAAAAAATATTGAGTATTCCAATCAAAAATCATTATGAGCAAGAATGCAATGCGGCTGCTTTGAAATTATTAGGAGTTCCCGTACTTAATAAAGTGGGGGATGATTTTCATATTGAAATAGAAAATTGGTTGAATGGCAAAATTGAATATCCAAAGATTGAAGCTAATGATATCCCTAAAACGTTACAGTTTTTGTTTGACACGTATAATGATTGATAGAAAGTAAGGCGTAAAAAAAAGCCATCAAATTGACGGCTTTAGATTTTTATATAAGAGAAATTCTTATAAATTATGACTGTTTTCAGGAAGTTCGTCTTCCATATTTAACATGCTCCATAATTTGTCTTTCAATTCCGAAAGCCCTTGTTGCGCAACGGATGAAATGAATAAATATGGCGTTCCTGCAAAATCTTTGTCCAATTGGGTTTTCAATTCTGCTCTAAGTTCGTCGTCCAACATGTCGCATTTTGAAATGACAACAATGCGTTCTTTATCCAACATTTCAGGATTGTATTTGGTCAATTCATTTACCAAAATATCGTATTCTTCCTTAATATTTGGAGTGTCAACAGGAACTAAAAACAGCAACGTAGAATTTCTTTCGATGTGTCGCAAAAAGTAATGCCCTAATCCTTTTCCTTCGGCTGCACCTTCGATAATTCCAGGAATATCGGCAATTACAAACGATTGAAAATCACGGTACGCTACAATTCCAAGGTTTGGTTTTAGGGTTGTAAACGGATAATCAGCAATTTTTGGTTTTGCAGAAGTCAAAACTGAAAGTAACGTCGATTTACCAGCATTTGGAAAACCTACTAAACCTACATCGGCAAGCACTTTCAATTCCAAAATCATATCGACTTCTTGCGAAGGCAATCCTGGCTGAGAATATCTTGGCGTTTGATTGGTTGAACTTCTAAAATGCCAGTTTCCTAAACCACCTTTTCCACCAAGTGCGATAATTTTACGCTCTCCGTGTTCGGTAATTTCGAATAATATTTCGTTAGTTTCTTTGTCGCGAACCACAGTTCCTAAAGGTACTTCAATGAATTTATCGTCACCATCGGCACCCGTACTTCTGTCGCCACCACCATCTCCACCGTGACCCGCTTTTACGTGTCTGGCAAATTTTAGATGAAATAACGTCCATAAACTTTTGTTTCCAACAAGATATACGTGTCCACCGCGTCCACCATCTCCACCATCTGGGCCACCTTTTTCAATAAATTTTTCTCTGTGTAAATGCGTAGAACCTTTTCCACCTTTTCCTGATGAAACATATATCTTTACATAATCTACGAAATTTCCTTCTGTCATTTTTTTTAGGTTTTGGGTTTTGGGTTTTGGGTTTTGGTAAAACTAATACCTAGAACCCAAGACCCAAAACCTTTTTATTTTATGGTTTTCACCATTACTTTATCAATCTTCACGCCATCCATATCGATTACTTCTAGCTCATATTTTTGCCAAATTAATTTTTCTCCTTGCTTTGGAATCTTGGATAATTCGGTCATTATTAATCCGCTTACGGTTGTAACTTCATAATCATTTATCAATTCGTCTAACTCAAAATAGGTCAGAAAATCATGCAGTGAATAATGTCCGTCAACAAGCCAAGTTCCGTCTTCCCTTTCAACCAATTGAAAGTCATCTTTATTAAAATCGGACGCGTCTCCAACGAGTGCTTCCAAAATGTCATTTAAAGTTATAATTCCTTGAAAAATTCCATATTCATCGGAAACAAAAGCATAATGAATGCCGCTATTTTTGAAATTTTCTAAGGCTTTATATGCCGATGTTTGTTCCATGATGAAAGGCGCATCGGTTATTATTGTTTCTAAATTGAAATCATCATTATCAATATTTGAAAAGATATTTTTCAGATTCGCAACGCCTACAATATCATCATAATTTTCACCATAAACAGGATATACTGAATGCAATTCCTTTAGCATAAATTCTTTAACCTGAGTTTTACTAGAATGTAAAGGCAAGAAAACTACCGATTGTCGGTGAGTCATTAACGAATTTACTTTTCGGTCACCAATGTGAAAAACGCGTTCTACAATATCTTGCTCAATTTCCTGAACTTCACCGCCTTCGGTTCCTTCTTTTATGATAGCTTTAATTTCTTCTTCCGTAACTTTTCCGTCTGTGGAAGGTTTGATCATTAATATTTTCAATAAAAATTCTGTCGAAATAGTAAGCAACCAAATGAAAGGCGCGGTTACTATTGAGATTATTTTCATTGGAATGGCAACTGCTTTTGAAATTGCCTCTGGATGGTTCAATCCAATTCTTTTGGGTAATAATTCGCCTAATACTAAGGAGAAAAAGGTCAATACAACTACTACAATTCCTACAGCAATTGTATTGGCATACGGTTTTAAAACATCGAATCCAGCAATGAAAAGCTGAACATCATCTGTAATTTTTGCACCACTAAAAATACCTGTCAAAATCCCAATCAAAGTAATTCCAATTTGAACAGTTGAAAGAAATTTATTAGGTGAATTGGCTAAATCAAGAGCGGTTTGTGCGCTGTGATTCCCTTTTTTTGCAGCACTTTCCAATCTGTTTTTTCTTGCCGAAATCAATGCGATTTCAGACATTGAAAAAATGCCGTTAAGTAAAATTAAAAAAAGTATAATTAGTATTTCCAATTTGTATTTATTTGGTTTATAATTTGTAAAATAAATTTACAAATGCTCAATTACTGCGCTCAATCTTTCTGTAATTTCTTGAATAGAGCCGATGCCATTTACAGGATAAAACTTTTTTTGATTGCTGTAATATTCCATCAAAGGAGCTGTTTTTTCATTGTATTCTTGGTAGCGATTTCTGATTTTATCTTCGTCCTGATCGTCAACTCTTCCACTTGTTTTACCACGTTCTAATAACCGCTGAATTAGGATTTCATCCTCAGCTTCCAATGCAATTGTAGCGGTAACATCCCAGTTTTTAGTTGCTAAAAAAGTATCCAATGCTTCGGCTTGAGCCAAAGTTCTTGGAAAACCGTCAAATAAAAATCCTTTTGTATCTGGATTTTTTTCTACTGTGTCTTGCAACATTTTTATGGTAACTTCATCAGGAACTAAATCGCCTTTGTCCATGTAGCTTTTGGCCAATTTTCCTAAATCTGTATTATTTTGAATATTGAATCTAAAAATATCTCCCGTCGAAAGATGTGTTAAATGGTATTTTTCTTTTAAAAATTCTGCTTGAGTTCCTTTTCCAGCACCTGGTTTCCCAAATAAAACAATGTTAATCATGATGTAAATGTGTGTAGTTTTGTAGTTAATTTATTTTAATTGATATACTTCAGGTAAATTTCTTCCTAGTCCGTCGTAATCTAAACCAAATCCAACGATGAATTTATTTGGAATTCGTATACCGATGTAATCTATTTTGATTTCTTTTTTATAGGCTTCGGGCTTGAAAAAAAGAGTTGCTATTTTGAAATGTTTTACGTTTTGTTTTTTGAATAATTCCTTTAATTCTAATACTGTATTTCCAGTATCAACAATATCTTCAATAACAATTACAGTCCTTCCAGATAAATCTTGGTTTAAACCTATTAATTGTTTTACTTCATTTGTAGAGGAAGTTCCTTCATAAGATGCTAATTTAATAAAACTTACCTCACAAGGTGATTTGTAATGTTTCATAAAATCAGACACAACCATAAACGCACCATTTAAAACGCCTACAAAAACGGGAGTTTCATCAGCAAAATCTGCTTCTACCTGAGCTGCCATTGTTGCAATTGCAAAATCTATTTCTTCAGCAGAAATAAAGGGTACAAATTGTTTGTCGTGAAGTTGTATCATTTTTAAGGATTTAAAATAATCTGCAAAGATACTGAATTCACAGTTGTCAAATGATATAGCATCTTAATTTTTATCAGTTTCATGATTACTAGATAAATAAGTATGTGATAAATTATAAAAAAATTAAGTTTATTTTAAATTTTTTAGTACTTTTAGTGTCGAATCAATAGAAAATTTATTTAAATGGCTTCTTTAAATCAGAATACCAATGTTTTAGGAGTAAGAAATGCAAGGCATTTGTTAAGACGGGCAAGCTTTGTCTATACTAAATCTCTAGTTGATCAATATGCACTTTTGACACCCAATCAAGCTTTGAATTTGTTATTAACGACAAGTCCAATAACGGTTCAATACCCTTTTGACCCACTTCCAACAACTGCACCTGACGGATTTTGGACAGAGTCAACTGCTTCTGCCACTTCTTTTACTGGTCAAGCTAGGAAAGGAGTAATTGTTGGTGGATGGTGGTGGTATAACGCTATTAATTCTCCAAATTTAAAATTCAAATTATCTCATTTTTTATCAACTTGTTTTACTGTTGAAACAAGTGGTTCTGGAACTCCAACAGAATTTTACGATTATATTCGGTTGTTGCTTTTTTATTCTTATGGAAATTACAAAACCTTGGCAAAAAAAATGACACTTAACAATTCGATGTTAACGTATTTAAATAATACAACGAATTCTAAAACAGCACCAAACGAAAATTATGCAAGAGAGTTTTTAGAACTCTTCACAATAGGCAAAGGACCACAAATTGGTACTGGAAACTACACCACTTACACAGAAGCCGATATTGTACAAGCCGCTCGCGTTTTAACAGGTTTTAGGCGAGTAACTGCTCGGAATGTCATTGATTCTGAAACACTAATTCCAAAAGGCTATAATCTTTTTTCTCAACACCATACAAGTCCTAAGACATTTAGTAGTGCTTTTAATAATACTGTTATTGCTGCAGCAACTACAGATGTTGGGATGGATACTGAGTTAAATGATTTTATAAATATGGTTTTTAACCAACAAGCAACTGCAAAAAATATTTGCAGAAAACTATACGTCTATTTTGTAAAAGGAACAATCACTCCCGAAGTTGAAACAGACATTATAACGCCCTTAGCGCAAGATTTTTACAATAATGGTTATGAAATTGCTCCAATAATCAGAAAACTTTTAGAAAGTCAGCACTTTTATGATTTGGACGATTCGGATGCGACAAATGAAACTGTAGGAGGAATTATAAAACCGCCGTTACAACAAATTTCAGAAGTTTGTACCTATTTGCAAGCAACAATTTCAAATCCTAATATGAATGCGTATGACTACTATTATAAATTCTGGTATTTATTTGCAAATAATAGTTTTTTAACGGGTGCCAATATGATTTTGTTTGACCCAGAAAACGTAGCAGGGCATCCAGCGTACTATCAAGCACCTGATTTTGATAAAAATTGGATTTCTGCCTCCACTTTAATTGCTAGATACAGACTTGGAGAATCATTATTAGACGGAATAAATCGAATTTCTGGAAATAGCACAATTATAACAAAAATTAATATTTCAGATGTTATTAGAAATTCTAATATTATTTCTGTAGCCAATGATCCCTATATTCTCACGTCCGAATTGTGTAATGCTTTATTTGCTCAAAATCCGGATGCAAATAGAGTAAATTATTTTATGAATTCATTTTTATTACAAGGATTGGCAAATTTTTATTGGACTAACGCTTGGGATAGTTATATTTCTACTAACAACAATTCAGTTGTAGAATCAAGACTAAAATTATTGGTAACAAATATTTTGAGAGCACCTGAATCTCAAATGTTTTAATAGAATACAATATGAAAAGAAGAAATTTTATCCAACTTACAGCTTCGGCTTCAGCTCTATCACTTTTGCCAACAGAAGTTTTTGCGCTTTTTAAATCGGCAGGAATGACCACTTGCCCGAATGTAAATGCCAAAAAAATTGTGCTCATTCAATTGTCAGGCGCTAACGATGGTTTAAACACTGTTGTTCCATTAAATCAATACGATGCTTATGCAGCTTTGCGTCCCAATATTAAACTTAATAATGCAGGCGTTTCAAATGGTCTAATCAATTTAGACACCACTTTAGCATTGGAAAATCAGGTTGGCCTTCATCCCTCATTAATGGGTTTCAAAAGCTTGTATGATAGTGGATTTATGAGGGTAATTCAAGGTGTGGGTTATCCATCTCAAGATAAATCTCATTTTAAATCTACCGATTTGTGGTTGACAGGGGGTGACGGAACCCAAGCTAACAATGCGCTTGACAGTGGTTGGATTGGTCGGTTTTTGGAAAGTTATTATTCTAATTTTCTAACTGCCAATTTTCCTCTTGGAATTCAATTGGGGAGTAGCGATAATTCTTTGGGATTTCACGGAGAAGTAGAACACGGATTATCTATTAATATAAATGGTCAAGATCCATCGGGGTTTTATTCCATTGTAAATGGATTAGGAGGAGCGCCACCAACAAATATTCCAAACTCAGAATACGGTAATCTTTTACAATTCATTATTGATAACGATAGCGAAACAAATATTTATGCGCAATCTATCTCAACTGCTTTTAATAGCGGTACCAATTCTGCCACGGTAACCTATCCCGCTACAAGTTTGGCAAATCAATTAAAATCGGTGGCACGATTTATTTCTGGGGGATTACAAACCAAAGTATATCTGGTAAAAATTGGTGGGTTCGATACGCATGATATTCAAGTTGAAAGCAATACGACTACACATTTAGGAACCCATGCGAATCTATTAACTCAAGTATCTGAAGCTATTAAAGCTTTTATAACTGACTTAAACAATCAAAACTTAGGTGATGATGTAATTGCAGTTCCTTTTTCTGAATTTGGAAGAAAAGCAGGAGAAAATGGAAATCTTGGAACCGACCACGGTGAAATTGCACCAATGTTTGTTTTCGGAAAGTCAATAAATCCAGGAGTTTCGGGAACAAATATCAATCTTTCTGAGGCAGTTTTAGCCAATAATTTTCAAGTACAAACTGTTCAGCATGATTACCGCCGCGTTTTTGGTACAATTCTTCAAGACTGGTTTGGCGCAAGCAATCACACGCTTGATTTAAGTTTTTATAATCATACAGCAAATACAGGTTTTTCAAATAATAAAGTAAGCAATCTTATAAAGCTAGAAAACACGGTGCCTTCAAGTTGTTATACCGACAGTTTGTTGTCGCTAAACGATTTCAAAAGTAGCAATGACATTATTGTTTATCCAAATCCTACGGTCGAAAGTATCTCCATAAATTCAACAAATAATCCCATTTATATGGTTTCTGTTTTTTCAATTGATGGAAAATTTATTACGTCTTATAAAAACCCAATAACCTCTGATAATTATACAATAAATGTTCAAAATTTAGCTGTTGGAATCTACACAATAAAAGTAGATACCAACAATGGAAGCTTTACAAAAAAAGTAATTGTTCGTCGTTAAAATTTACAAAGGCGATTTTCAAACGCATATCTTTTTATTATTACCCTTTAAAAAGTATCTTTGTGAAAAATTTATTTTAAATGAATTATTTTTCTTCCAATTTTAAATTAGGAATCCTCGGTGGTGGACAACTCGGTAAAATGATGTTGTTTGACACTCGGAAATTCGACATTCAAACCTATGTTCTCGATCCAAGCGATGAAGCGCCTTGCAAAATTGCCTGCAATAAATTTTTCCAAGGGAATTTAATGGATTTCGAAACCGTTTATAATTTCGGAAAGCAAGTTGATGTTGTAACTTTCGAAATCGAATTGGTAAATCTTGACGCTTTAGAAAAATTAGAAAGCGAAGGAATCAACGTTTTTCCATCTCCAAAAACCTTGAGATTGATTCAGAATAAAGGCATTCAAAAAGATTTTTATTTTCAAAATAATATTCCAACGGCAGCGTATCAACGATTTGAAAATTTAGATACTCTAAAAATAGAGGTTCAAAATATTAAATTACCTTTTGTGTGGAAATGCACTGAGTTTGGCTATGACGGAACTGGCGTAAAAATCATCAGAACCCTTTCAGATTTAAATAATTTGCCCAATGTTGAATGCATTTCAGAAGAAATGATTCCGTTCAAAAATGAATTATCCGTAATTGTTTGTCGCAACCCTTCAGGCGAAATCAAAACCTATCCCGTGGTGGAAATGGAATTTCATCCCGAAGCAAACCAAGTGGAATATGTAATTTGCCCTGCGCGAATTGAGGATAAAGTAGCCGAAAAAGCAAGAGAAATCGCATTAAATGTTTCTGAAAAATTTAATCATGTTGGACTTTTGGCAGTCGAAATGTTCCAAACCATAGACGACGAAATTATTGTAAACGAAGTGGCTCCGCGCCCGCACAATTCGGGACATCACACCATCGAAGCAAGTTATACATCGCAATTTGAAAACCATTTACGCGCCATTCTTAACTTACCTTTGGGAAATGCCGATAGCAAAGTTGCTGGAATTATGGTAAATTTGGTTGGAGAAGAAGGTTTCTCAGGCGACGTGATTTATGAAAACATAGAAACTATTTTGGGTTGGAATGGCGTTACACCGCATATTTATGGTAAAAAACAAACGCGACCTTTCCGAAAAATGGGACACGTAACCATAGTAAATTCTGACATTAAAATAGCCAGAAAAATTGCCGAAGACGTTAAGAATACAATTAGAGTGATTTCATAAATTAAAAGATTGAAAAATTGGTTTCTAACAAATATAATTTCAAACTAAATCTTTGAATTTTAAATCTTTAAATCTTTAAATAAAATATAATGAAAGTAGCCGTAATAATGGGAAGCATTTCCGACATGCCAATAATGCAGGAAGCAATTGACATTCTAAATGGTTTTGACAT
>CALPQA020000029.1 GCA_943325595.2 Auritidibacter sp. Marseille-P8566 | reverse complement strand
AAATTTGTACCATTATTAGAAGACAAAAATTAAAAACAAAAACCCCGAATAATCGAGGTTTATTGTCCAATAATACTTAAATAACGCTCTAAACTTTCTTTCTCAATTTGAGCTATAAATATCAAAAAATCATCTTTATTGTTTTTAGTTTGGGCAACTTCAAGTGCATTATAATATTGCATCCTATTGTCGTAATCGCCTTTTATATTGGCAATTACATAACCGTGTTGTAATAAAATTAAGTTCATTACCAATCGAGAACTTCTTCCGTTTCCATCAATAAAGGGATGAATGGTAACTAATCTTTCGTGAAGTTCGGCCGCTAAAATAACGGGATGAAGTCTTTTTTTATTGGTTTCATACCAAATGAAAAAATCTTCCATTTCCTTTGCAACCATAAAAGGTTGTGGCGGCAAATGAGAACTTCCCTTTATCATAACTTGAACTTTTCTATACTTTCCAGCATCTTCAGGGTTAATTCCTCTCAAAATTAAATTATGAATGCACAAAACTTCACGTTCATTTAATAAAGTATTGCGCTCCATTAATTGTTTAATATAGGCAATAGCTTCTTGATGATTAATAGTTTCTAAATGTTCACGCATACTTTTTCCAGAAATAGTAAGTCCTTCATTGATAACTAAATCAGTTTCCCGAAGTGTCATTGTATTTCCCTCAATTCGGTTACTTTCAAAGGTGTATTCTAATTCTAACGCTTGTGCAATTTTATAGCTATCCAATTTTCTAAATGAATCTAATTTTGCTTTTAAAGCATCGATTTCTGTTAAAATGATAGTCAAGCTATTAGATAATTTTCTTTTAGCTATTCCAAAAGAATTTTCCACTTCTTCACGAACCAAATTCATCGCTTTAAGAGCAAAATCATCACTCCCAATTTCATATAGAATTTTTTCTTTAAGCCAAGCAATCATTATGGTTTCTAAATCTATTTCAAGAAGCGAAGCCAATTTAATTATTTGGTCTTTTGTGGGTTTTCGTGAACCGCTTTCAAATTTACTTATCAAAGCTTGATCGATGCCCAAAAGTTGAGCTACTTCTCGAGTTTTTAAGTTTTTTTTCTCTCTTGCATTTTTTAATAGCAGTTTCATTTTTAATAACTTTAAATGTCAAGACAAATTTAGTCATTTTTTTATTAAAAAAAAACATTTTCAGCTTTTTCTAAAATTCTTTTTTTATTCGTGCTAAATCTCTTTTTGTATCTTGTTCTTTTAGAGATTCACGTTTGTCATAAGTCTTTTTACCTCTACAAAGTCCGATTTCTAATTTAGCCATTCCTTTTTCGTTAGTAAACAACTTTAAAGGAATAATAGTTAAACCTTTTGCTTGTACATTTCTGGCTAAATTTTTTAATTCTCTTTTGTTTAGTAATAATTTTCGTTCGCTTCGCGCTTTATGATTAAATTGATTTCCAAAGGTATATTCTTCGATATAGGTATTTATTGCAAAAAGTTCAATACCACTAAATTCACAAAAACTTTCTGTGATGTTTGCTTTCCCTAAACGAATAGATTTAATTTCTGTTCCTGCTAAAACTATTCCAGCAGTATAGGTTTCAATTATTTCATAATCAAATCGTGCTCTTTTATTTAGTATGTTTATTGTTTTTAGCATAGAAATGCAAATGTACTACAAATATAAAAAGTAATCAGTATTCATGCCTAATTTATATCTCTTATAAAAAATTATAACTATGATTTTTATCAGTTTTTTCTGAGTTAATGACCGCTAATTTTGTGTAATAATTTAAAACAAAATCAAAATGAAAAATTTATTATTAGTTGCCGGAATCGTATTATTGGGTTTAACTGCAAATGCACAAGAAAAAAAAGCAGATAAAGGATTAGAAGGAACTTGGTGGGTTGCAGGTCAAGTGTCATACAATTCTTCAGAAACAGGGAATAACAAAACTACTTCAACTATGGTTTTGCCAATTGTTGGAACGTTTATATCGCCTTATGTAACTGCAGGTATTGGAATTGGGAATATCAGTTCTAAAACTGAAAATGGTTCTGCAACAACCGCTGATAGCAACACTTTTATTATTAAACCATTAATGAGGAAATATTGGAATGTTAGTGGAAATTTCTTTTTCTATGGACAAGCAGCATTGCCAATTATGTTAGGAAAAGACAAAGTTGCGGATTCAAAATATACTTCTCTTGGACTTGAATTAGCTCCTGGATTTGATTACATAATCAATAAATGGATAACTGTTGAAACATCATTTACAATATTTAATCTAAGTTCTACGACATCAACTCCAGCAGTTGGAGACAAAACAACAACTTTTGGTTTCAATGCTAACCCAATGAACTCAGTAGCCGATAGATCAATTGGTAATTTACAAGTAGGAGTTAAGTTTTTATTTTAAAAAAAACTTCATTTTCTTAAATAGATTTTGACAACAATTTATTATTTTTGTTGGAAAGACCGTGCTTTTTGCGCGGTTTTTTTATTTAATCAGATATTAAAATGACAATTCAAACAAATAATCCCCTTCATGGCATTACACTTCAAAAAATTGTAGAGCAATTAGTTGATCATTATGGTTTTGACATACTCGGTGAATTAATTAAGATTAAATGCTTTACAGATAATCCAAGTGTAAAATCAAGCCTTACTTTTTTGCGAAAAACGGATTGGGCCAGAAAAAAAGTAGAAGAATTGTACCTATCAAGTGTATCAAAAATGAAATAAAAAAGGCTCACATGAAAATTCGAGTTTTAAATTTTTGTTTTAAGACTTAACTTTAAACCATTAAATATATTACATATTTATTGTACTTTTGAAAATTAAATATTTTAATTGAGAACAATAATAGTAAAGGATTTATCTAATCCAGATTTGTTTAAACAGCAGTTGTTATCTTGGGCGCAGCAATTTCGCGAGATTGTTTTTTTGGACAGCAATAACTATCCACAAAAAAAAACGAATTATGAATTCCTGTTAGCCGTTGACTCATTTACCTCTATAAAAACTGATTTTCATAATGCTTTTGAAGATTTAAACCAATACCAGCAAATTACCAAAGATTGGCTTTTTGGCTATTTATCTTATGATTTGAAAAATGATACTGAAGGTTTACAATCTCAAAATTTTGATGGGTTATCTTTTCCCGATTTGTTTTTTTTTCAACCCAAAAAAATATTTTTATTTATAGAAAATCAACTCGAAATCCATTATCTAAACATGTGTGATGAAGAGATTGAAGAAGACTTTGAAAATATTGTAAATTTTCAAATGGATAATTTAGATACCAGCAATTCAATCCAAATTCATCAACGTATTCCAAAGGAAGTTTATTTGGAAAAAATTTCTAAAATGCTTGAACATATTAATAATGGTGACATTTATGAAGCGAATTTTTGCATGGAATTTTTTGCTAAATGCAAAATTAATCCAATCGATAAGTTTCAGAAATTAAATGCTATTTCGAAACCTCCGTTTGCAGTTTTCTTCAAAAATAACAACCATTATTTGCTTTCAGCATCTCCAGAGCGTTATTTGAAACGAGATGGTGAACTTATTGTTTCTCAACCCATTAAAGGAACATCAAAGCGCTTTTCTAATTCAGTTGAGGACGAAACTTCTAAAGAAAATCTTTTAATAGACCCAAAAGAACGCTCAGAAAACATAATGATAACCGATTTAGTTAGAAATGATTTGTCTCGAACAGCCCAAAAAGGAACCGTGAAGGTTGAAGAATTATGTGGAATTTATTCCTTTTTGCAAGTGCACCACATGATTTCAACGATTACTTCAAAAATAGATCCACAGTTTTCAAGCGTCGATTTGCTTAAAACAACTTTTCCTATGGGGAGTATGACGGGTGCCCCTAAAATTTCGGCTATGAAAATTATTGAAGAGTTAGAGGAAACAAAGCGTGGGATTTACAGTGGAGCTGTGGGTTATTTTAAACCCAATGGTGATTTTGATTTTAATGTTGTTATTCGGAGTATTTTATACAATCAAGAAAAAGAATACGTATCGTTCTCGGTGGGAAGTGCAATCACATCGCAATCAATTCCAGAAAATGAATATGAAGAGTGTATGTTGAAAGCCAATGCGATGTTAAATGTATTGAATACCAATTAGATAAAGTGTAATTTTAGGTTTGTTTTAATACTAACATTTAACCTAATTGTCATGAAAAAAATAGTTTTAATTTTGATTCTGATATTTGGTTTTTCTGCAATTTCTTTAGCACAAATAAAACCAAAAGTTAAAAAATATGAAACCGAGCATGTTTGCAACTCCGATTGTAAAGAGGGAAAACATTGCTACAGACATGGCGAAATGGGGCATGTTTGTTCAATGGATGGCATGAATATGAGTTCTAAAAAACATAAATGCAATTCGAATTGTATGAGTAAAAAACACTGTTGTAAACACGGTGAAAAGAAACACTGTTGTGGTGAAGACCACCCAATGATGCAAAAAGAAATAGAAAATACAGAAGAAAAAATGGATAAATTTGAAGAAAAACCTCAAAAATAATCAAGAAAATTTCATCAAAAAAGCAGCGATTTTCGTTGCTTTTTTTGTGAATAATTTCAAAATAATTGTTTCTAATTAGAATGTTGTTTCATTGTATGACTTAAAATACCTATTTTTGACTATGATTGAAAATTTCAATATTCATATTTCGAAGAATTTTCCTTTTTTGAACGGAAAAAAATTACTCCTTGCAACAAGTGGAGGTTTGGATAGCATGGTAATGGTAAACCTATTCCAAAAAACAGGTTATGAAATTGCCCTTGCACATTGTAATTTTCAACTTCGCGAAATGGAGAGTTTTGACGATCAAAATTTTGTAGAAAATTATGCGGATACTAATAAAATCGAAATTTTCATTACTCAATTTGACACAAATGCTTTCGCAAATGATTTTAAACTTTCTACACAAGTAGCTGCAAGAGAATTGCGTTACAACTGGTTTTACGAGTTATTAGAAACAAAAAAGTTCGATTATATCTTAACTGCTCACCATGCCGATGATAACATAGAAACGTTTTTAATTCATCTTGTTCGGGGTTCTGGATTAGAAGGTTTTACAGGAATTCCAATCCAAAATGGTTCGGTGATTAGGCCTTTATTGGCTTTTAGCCGTGAACAAATTTCAAATTATGCTTCTGCAAATAACATACTTTGGCGCGAAGATAGCAGTAATGCTTCGGATAAATATTTGCGTAACAAAATACGCCATGATTTGGTTCCGATTCTTAAAGAATTGAATCCTAATTTTATTTCCTCGTTTCAAAAAACGCAAAAATATTTGAATGAAGCGCAAGAAATGGTTGAAGATGCTACAATTATGATTTACCAGCAAGTGGCCAATGAAATAGAAGACGAAATCCATTTTGACATCAAACAACTCAAAAAGTTACCAAATTTTAAATCCTATTTATACCAATGGCTTAAAGAATTTGGTTTTTCTGCTTGGGATGATATATATGATTTGATAGATTCACAATCAGGAAAACAGGTTTTTTCTGATGAATTCCGACTTTTAAAAGACAGACATTTTTTGATTTTGCGTCCTATTAGTTCAATTGATGCGTCCAAAGAATATTTTATTTATGAAGATCAAAAACTTGTTAATTTTCCTATAAAACTTTCCTTTTGTAACAAAGAGTACAATTCAAACTCTGATAATTCTGTTATATTTGTAGACGCTGAGAAATTAGAATTTCCAATAGTTTTAAGAAGATTTAAAAAAGGAGATGTTTTTGAACCTTTTGGAATGAAAGGAAAATCAAAAAAAGTGAGCAAACTTTTTAAAGATGAGAAATTGACTTTATTCCAAAAAGAAAATACATGGATTTTATGCTCAGAAAATAAAATTGTTTGGGTAGTTGGAATACGACAAGACGAACGATTTAAAATAGAAAACACAACAAAAAACAGCATTCAAATAGCCCTATTATAATGAAAAAAATACTTTTTTTACTCTTTGCATTATTGGTTTACATAAATGGAATTTCACAAATTTTAGATCCTGTAAAATGGAAATCAAAAACTGAAAAAGTTTCTGAAACAGAATTTAATTTGATTTTAGAAGGAACAATTGAAAATGGTTGGCACCTATATTCTCAATTCACTCCTGATGGAGGTCCAATTCCACTAGAAATTAAATTTATTGAAAGTGCAGGAAATTTTGATTTGGTAGGCAAAACCAAGGAAAGTAAGACAAAAAAAGAATTTAATACCGTTTTTGAAGTTGATGAGATTTTCTTTGAAAAGAAAGTAGTTCTTACTCAAAAAGTAAAAATTCTTAATCCTAATATTAGAAGGATTAAGCTCAAAATTGATTATCAAACCTGTAAAGAAGTTTGTATTAATTTAAATAAAGATTTCCAATTTGAAATCCCAAAGAGTGCAGAAAGTGCTACATCTATAGTAAAAACAGATTCTATTCTTGTTGATTCACTGTCGAATAATGCAGTTGCTGTAGAAAACAAATCGGAAGTTAAGGAACAAACAATCCCTATATCTCTTCCAAAAAAAGAGGTTGAAAAAGGATTGTTTTCTATTTTTATTATAGCTTTTTTCTCTGGATTTGCTGCACTTTTGACACCATGTGTTTTTCCGATGATTCCAATGACCGTAAGCTTTTTTACCAAACAAAGTAAAACCAAAGCACAAGGAATTAGAAATGCAATTATTTATGGTATTTCAATTATATTGATTTATGTGGTTTTAGGATTTTTAGTAACTTGGATTTTTGGTGCCGATGCATTGAATGCCTTATCAACAAATGTCTGGTTTAATATTATATTTTTCGGATTGTTAGTGTTTTTTGCAGCATCATTTTTAGGTGCATTTGAAATTATGTTGCCAAATTCTTGGGCAAATAAAGTAGACCAACAAGCGGATAGAGGAGGTATAATTGGAATTTTATTCATGGCTTTAGCCTTGGCAATAGTTTCCTTTTCTTGCACAGGACCAATCGTTGGGACTTTATTAGTTGATGCAGCATCTAAGGGCGGAATTGCACCAATTATTGGAATGTTTGGATTTTCATTGGCATTAGCCTTGCCATTTATGTTGTTTGCTATGTTCCCGGGTTGGTTGAATTCTTTACCAAAATCAGGCGGTTGGTTGAATACCGTTAAAGTTGTTTTGGGCTTTTTAGAATTGGCATTAGCCTTCAAATTTTTATCCCAAGCCGATTTAGTTTTGCAATTGCATTTATTGGAACGAGAAGTGTTTCTTGCTATTTGGATTGCCATTTTTGGAACGTTAGCATTCTATTTGTTTGGAAAAATAACGTTGCCCCATGATAGTCAGATGACACATATTTCAGTTGGTCGGTTGTTATTTGGTTTATTAGTTTTGACTTTTACGATATACTTAATACCAGGACTTTGGGGCGCACCATTAAAATTAATAAATGCTTTTCCACCTCCAATAGAATATAGCGAAAGCCCTTTTGGTATTGGGCAAAATTCAGTTGCTAAAGATGTAGTACCAGAAGGTGCAAAATCGGGTCCACATGGAATAGCAGTTTTTGATGATTATGAAAAAGGATTGGCGTATGCAAAATCGGTTAATAAACCTATTATGCTTGATTTTACAGGTTATGCATGTGTGAATTGTCGTAAAATGGAAAATACCGTTTGGGGAGAACCTACAGTTTTACCAATTTTAAAAAACGAAGTAGTTCTGATTTCATTATATGTAGATGACAAAAGAGAATTGCCAAAAGCACAACAATTTAAATCGGCTACAACAGGAGAATTATTGGAAACAATTGGTGATAAATGGACTGATTTAATGATTTCTAAATACAAAACGAATACCCAACCTTTGTATGTAATTACAGATTTAGAAGGAAAAAATTTGAATTCATCAACACCAACAATTAGTTATACACCCGATGTGAAAGTCTATGAAGAATGGTTGAAATCAGGAATTTCAAATTTTAAGAAATAATCAAAATCCTATTCTTAACGGAATGGTTTTTTTTTTGAAACTAGTTTTTTACTAATTTATAGGTCAATATTTACTTTGTAAATAATTTGTAGTACTTTAGACAAATATAAAGTATTCGCCATGTTAGTAAAAGTATTTGGAAGTGCCGTTTTTGGTGTTGAAGCCACAACAATAACTGTAGAAGTTAATATCGACAAAGGAATTGGTTACCACCTTGTTGGTTTACCAGATAACGCAATTAAAGAAAGCAGTTACCGAATTGCCGCTGCTTTGAAAAACAACGGTTATGCCATGCCTGGCAAAAAAATTACAATTAATATGGCTCCTGCCGATTTACGTAAAGAAGGTTCTGCCTATGATTTGACTTTGGCAATAGGAATTTTAGTCGCTTCTTCCCAAATTCAAACAACAGAATCCGACAAATATATCATCATGGGGGAATTGTCACTTGATGGCAGTTTGCAACCTATTCGCGGTGCTTTGCCCATTGCTATAAAAGCTAAAGAAGAAGGATTTAAAGGTTTTTTTCTTCCAATTCAAAATGTGAAAGAAGCTGCAATTGTAAGTGGTTTGGATGTTTATGGTGTCGAAAATGTACAACAAGTTATCGATTTTCTAGAAGGTAAGAGAACATTAGAACCTACAATCATTGATACTCGAGCAGAATTCAACAAAACATTAGATTTCCCAGAATTTGACTTTTCAGATGTGCGTGGACAAGAAAGTATCAAACGTTGTATGGAAATTGCTGCAGCAGGCGGTCATAATATAATTTTAATAGGACCTCCAGGCGCAGGAAAAACAATGCTTGCCAAACGATTACCAAGTATTTTACCACCGATGACGTTGCGAGAAGCGCTTGAAACCACAAAAATTCATAGCGTTGCAGGGAAATTGAAAGAAGTAGGATTGATGAATCAGCGGCCTTTTCGAAGTCCACATCACACGATTTCGAACGTGGCCCTAGTTGGCGGCGGAAGTTATCCACAACCTGGAGAAATTTCGATGGCTCATAATGGTGTTTTATTTTTAGATGAATTACCAGAATTCAAGCGAGATGTTTTGGAAGTAATGCGTCAACCTTTGGAAGACAGAGAAGTTACCATTTCCAGAGCAAAATTTACAGTGACTTATCCGTCCTCGTTTATGTTAGTTGCAAGTATGAATCCTAGTCCGAGTGGTTTTTTCAATGATCCCGATTCACCCCAGACTTCTTCTCCTCACGAAATGCAACGGTATTTAAGTAAGATTTCGGGGCCGCTTTTAGATAGAATTGATATTCATATAGAAGTTACTCCCGTACCATTTGAAAAATTATCGGATGAAAGAAAATCAGAATGTAGTGTTGCTATTCGAGAAAGAGTCACTGCTGCACGAGAAATTCAAACTTCAAGATTTGAATTAATGGAAAAAGTGCATTACAATGCCCAAATGAGTTCCAAGCAAATTAGAGAGTTTTGCGCCCTTGATGAAGTGTCAAAACAATTACTAAAAACAGCCATGGAGCGATTGAATCTTTCGGCAAGAGCGTATGACAGAATCCTAAAAGTGTCGCGTACAATTGCCGATTTAGAAGCGGCTGAAAATGTAGTTTCATCACACATTGCTGAAGCCATTCAATACAGAAGTTTAGATCGTGATGGTTGGTTAGGTTAATAGTTTACTTTAGCCATTTCAATAATATATTTTCTAAGTCTTTTTTTATAATTGGTTTTGATAAAAAATCGTTCATTCCGGACGCAGAACATTTTTCTTTCTCTCCATTGAAAACACCTGCTGTTAAAGCAATGATTGGAATTCTTTTCGATGTATTGAATTTTCTAATTTCAGAAGTTGCCTCATACCCGTTTTTAATAGGCATGTGAACGTCCATTAATATCAAGTCAACTTTTTCATTTAAAAATTTTTTTACAGCCTGACGACCATCAAAGGCTTCAATAATATTGCAATTTGGGATTATTTTTTTTACTAATGTTTTTACCAAAAGCATATTAATTTTATTGTCTTCTACAATTAATATGTTTACTACATAATGGTCAATATTGAAAAGACTATTTTCTTCATTTTGTAAATTTGATATGTCGCGAATTGGTGAATGTTTTGCAATCCCTTTTTTAAACTCTACATCAAAATAAAAATTGCTCCCATCACCATTTTTACTTAAAAGTTGTAACTTACTATTCATTAAGCCTAACAGTTGATTCGAAATTGGCAATCCTAGCCCAGTTCCACCATACTTTCTAGTTATTGAATTATCTTCTTGAACGAAGGAATTAAATATTTTATGATGATTATTTTCTTTGATTCCAATCCCAGTGTCTTTTACTGAAAATTGAAGTTTTACCAAATTATTTTTTGATTCTAATAGTGAAATATTTAAAATTACACTTCCTGAATCAGTAAATTTGATGGCATTGCTTAGTAGATTAACAATAATTTGTTTTAATCGAACACCGTCTGCAAAAATATATTGAGGGATATTTTTGCCGATTTTTAAAACTAATTCTATGTTTTTTTGTATTGCCTGGTATTTAAATAGGTCTATAACTTGATGTAAATGTTATAAAACATCAATTTCTTCAATATTT
>CALPQA020000028.1 GCA_943325595.2 Auritidibacter sp. Marseille-P8566 | reverse complement strand
CTATAAGTTTAACTTATATTAAATAAATATCTATTTCATAATAATGAAATTTTACACATGTTAAATAAACTATAAAATTTTAAGGGAGTTTAGTAAATTGAACTAGTTTCCAATTATTTTTGTAAATATGAAAATAGCAGTAAAAATAGTAATTTTTGTTTTTTTTATTTTTCTTTCAACTCCAACAATTGTTAGTTTGATTGAAAAAGCTACCGACACATCCTGTTTTTATAGTTTGAATGAGGAAGAAATTTCTCAAAAAGAAATAAAATCTGATTTCTTAGTTGATACACAACACCCTTTGATTACAATATTACTGATTAGGAAAATTAAAATTCATTCCGTAAATAATTTACGTCACGATTCAATTTCTTCTAATATTTTTATTCCCCCACCTCAACAAATTTAGCATAAATTGCATTTTAATTTAAAAATAACAATTCTGTTGCTATTTTTGAAAAAGAACTTTTTATATTAAATTTATTAGAAATTATGTTAAAAAAAACAAATATTTTTTCAAGTATTAAATCTGACTTTGCTTCAGGTTTAGTAGTTTTTTTGGTGGCGTTACCGCTATGTTTAGGAATTGCAATGGCATCAGGCGCGCCTTTATTTTCAGGAATAATCTCAGGTATTATTGGTGGAATAGTAGTTGGTTATTTAAGCACTTCTCATTTAAGTGTCTCCGGACCAGCAGCAGGTCTAACAGCTATTGTTCTTACCGCTATTTCCGATTTAGGGGCTTTCGATGTTTTTTTAACTTCAGTTTTTATCGCTGGAATTATACAATTACTTCTAGGATTTATTAAAGCTGGTAGTATCTCCAATTATTTTCCAACAAATGTTATTGAGGGCATGTTAGCGGGAATTGGAATTATAATTATTCTCAAACAATTACCTCACGCTTTTGGTTACGATTCCGATTTTGAAGGAGACGAATCTTTTTTACAATTCGATGGAAGCAATACTTTTTCAGCAATTTCAGGACTTTTGAATTATATCCAATTAGGTTCAGTTGTTATCACTTTAGTTTCATTAATGCTATTAGTTTCATGGGATAAAGTGTCATTTTTAAAGAAATTGAAATTAATCCCTGGTGCTTTAGTTGCTGTTGTCATTGGGGTTGTTCTAAATGAAATTTTTATAATTTCGGGGAGTTCATTAGAAATTTCTAAAGAGCATTTAGTTTCTTTACCAATTCCAACATCAATTGAAGAATTTAAAGGAATAATTGTAACCCCAAATTTCGCCGAGATAACAAATCCAAAAGTTTGGATGATTGGTTTAACAATCGCAATTGTTGCATCAATTGAAACTTTATTATGCATCGAAGCAGCGGATAGAATGGATGAGCAAAAACGTTATACAGATACAAATATAGAACTGAAAGCACAAGGGTTAGGAAATTTAATTAGTTCTCTTCTGGGAGGATTACCAATGACATCAGTAGTTGTGAGAACATCGGCAAATAATAATGCAGGAGCCAAATCAAAAATGTCTGCTATAATTCACGGACTTCTACTTTTGATTAGTGTTTTGGCAATTCCTACTATTTTAAACAAAATTCCTCTAGCAACATTAGCCGCAATATTACTTTTGGTTGGTTATAAATTAGCAAAACCTGCAACATTCTTACATTTTTGGAAAAAAGGTAAATATCAGTTCGTACCATTTATAGCTACATTATTAGCAGTTGTTTTTACAGATTTACTCAAAGGAGTTGCTTTAGGTATTGTTATTAGTATTATTTTTGTTCTAAAAGGCAATCTTAAACGTGCCTATAGTTTCAAGAAAGAGGAATATGCTGAGGGCGATATTATTCATATTGACTTGGCGCAAGAGGTTTCGTTTTTGAATAAAGCTGCTATTAAATCAACTTTGAATGATATTCCTGAAAATTCAAAAGTTGTTATCGATGCCTCACAAACGGTTTATATTGCTCATGATATTTTGGATTTAATAAAAGAATTTAAGAAAGATAAATCTAAGAATCTAAATATAAATGTTAAATTAGTAGGTTTTAAACATGCTTATAATTTGGAAAATAGTGAAGGTTATTCAAATACCGTTACAATTGAACATAAATATAACGTGATGAAAAGAAAATTAGAAAAATTAGAAAAAAAAGAAATAATTTTTAAATAACAGTAAATTATGAGTAGTGATTTTTACAAAAAAATTCTTGACAATAATAAGAAATGGGTCGAAAATCAATTAAATATTGATAAGGAATACTTCAAAGATTTAGCAAAGGGGCAACAACCACCTTTACTTTGGATAGGATGTTCGGATAGTCGAGTTCCAGCAAACGAAATTATCGGCGCAAAACCTGGAGAAGTATTTGTTCATAGAAATATTGCAAATATGGTTATTCATAGTGATATGAACATGTTGAGTGTATTAGATTATGCTGTAAATGTTTTGAAAGTGAAACACGTAATTGTATGTGGTCACTATGGATGTGGTGGAGTAAAGGCCGCAATGGGTAATCAATCAATAGGATTAATTGATAATTGGATCAGACACATCAAGGATGTTTACAGGCTACACGAACATTATCTTAACACAATTGAGGATGAAGAAGAGCGTTTTAATAAATTTGTTGAGGTCAATGCCCAAGAACAAGTTTTTGATTTAGCCAAAACTTCAATTGTTCAAAATGCTTGGAGAAATGGTCAAGAGTTAACCCTTCATGGATGGACTTATGGTTTAAATTCCGGTTACGTAACAGATTTAGATGTAAATATGAGTTCTAACGTAGAATTAGATGAAGTTTACCAACTAAAATTTTCAATTTAGTTTAAATAGAAAGACTACACTCAAAGAATGTAGTCTTTCAAAAAAAACAAAACAAAACAAAATTATTAATTTATTAATTGAATTATTGATAGATAAATTGGCATTCCTAGGGTTATATTAAGTGGAAAGGTTATTGCTAAAGCCATCGGCAAAAACAATCCTGGATTTGCTTTTGGCACAGCTATTTTCATTGCTGCAGGTACCGCAATATAGGATGCACTTGCGGCTAAAATCGAAAGCATAAACCTATTGCCTATATCATTTGTTATAAATTGACTTATAATAGCGACTAAGCATCCATTTACCAAAGGTATGATTAATGCAAATAGTACTGCGAACCAGCCACTTTTAAGAAAATCATTTATTTTTTTTCCGCTTACAATACCCATATCTAATAGAAAAATGGCAAGAAAACCTTTAAACAAATCATTTGTAAAAGGCTTTATTCCCATAGCTTGTTCGTCACTTGCAAGTAGTCCAATTATTAGACTTCCTAAAATTAGTAACACGCTACCATTAGTAAATGAATGTCTTAAAATAGTCGCAATGGATGTTTTAATTTCTTTTTTTGTATCAAATAATCTAATTAATATTACGCCAACTATTATTGCAGGAGCTTCCATTAAGGCCATCACTGCTACCATGTGACCACTAAAACTCATATGTTGTATTTCTAAAAAGGAAGCCGCGGTAACAAATGTTACTGCACTCACAGAACCATATGCTGCCGCAATTGCTCCTGAATCATATACATTAAACTTTCTTCTTAATAAGAAATAAGTATATATAGGAATAACTAAAGCAATTATAATCCCAAATAGAATTGACCAAACTAATTCGAGCTTAAAATGGCTGTGCGCCAATTCTTGTCCGCCTTTAAATCCTATTGAAAACAATAAATAAAGTGAAATGAATTTAGATGAATTTGGTGGGATTTCTAAATCACTTTTGAGTTTCACTGCAATTATTCCAAGTAAAAAAAATAATAAAGCCGGATTTGTTAAATTATCCAAAAGTAAGTTTAAGTTCATTTAATTTGTTTTTTTTGTTGCTCGTTCTAAACGGTCGTTAATTGATTTTCCTAAATCGTTTTCAGGGAACTTTTCAGCTAATATTAAATCTAAATTTTGTTTGTCTAATCGATGCATTGCAGCATATAAATTGGCGGTTGCTTCCTTTAAGTCACCTTTAATTGATAGTACTTCTTTAATGATATTCTCATTATCATTAACGGAATCTTGAAATAATAAAACACCAATTTTAGATTTTGGATGCTTTTTTATTTCATCCTCTATATTTTCTGATAAAATGGTTTTTGTAACTGGTGCATAATGTCTAGTTAACATTCCCGGTGCGTCTGGAGTACTATCATTTATATTGGCAATATGAATAGAGCCAATTACAGACTCTAACTCTTCTATAGAAATTGATCCTAATCGGTATAAAATTGCTTTTTCATTATCAAAACCAACAATAGTCGATTCAATACCCCTTTCACAATTACCGCCATCAAGAATCATTTCTAAGGAATCAGTAAAATAATCGGCTACGTGTTGACTAGTCGTTGGACTTATTGAGCCAAAGGGGTTTGCACTTGGTGCTGCTAAAGGAAATTCGAGTTGTTTTAGCAACTCTAAAGTCAAAGGATGATTCGGCACCCTTACCGCAACAGTTTCTTTTCCAGCGGTTAAACTATATGAAATAGATTTGTTTTTTTTTAGGACTAAAGTTAAAGCGCCAGGCCAAAATGATTCTGCTAATTTTTTTGCTTTTTCGGGAATATCTAGGGCTATTTTTTCTAATAATTTTATAGAATGAATATGCACGATTAACGGATTGTTTGCAGGTCTATTTTTTGTACTAAATATTTTATTTATAGCTTTTTCACTATAAATATTTCCTGCCAAACCATAAACGGTTTCTGTGGGTATAGCAACTAAATCTTCGTTTTCAAGAATTTTTTTGGCTTTAAATATATCGGTTGAAATTTGTGCCATTTTTATTTATGGATTACAGTTATCACAATAAGTTGGGTCTTCAAATTCTATTCCTCTCGGATAAAGAAATTCTTTTTCATAGCAACATTTTTTACATTTGTATAAATAACTTAACGTGGATCGAGTAGCTGACAAACAATTTTCGCAAGGCAATCCAGAATTAGCAATTACGATGTCAAAACCAGGAAAATCGCATTTTGGACATAAATTTTTAATTTTTTCGATTAACTTTTGAGTCACTTTTTTAATTACTTTCATTCGAGTTGGATTGTACATTGCTCGCATATCAGTTTCTGCATAAACGCTATCAAATTCTTGTTTTAATTGATTATAATTTTTCAGCAAAATTTCCTTAGAGTTGATTCCTTTGAATATTTTTGAAAAATTCTTCTCATTAGGTTTTAGAATTATCGCGTGACTCGGGAAGTTGACAAGTTCGGCAAATGCCAATAAATCTGATTCGCTAGTTATAGATTTCCCATTAAAATTGGTATCCATACTAACTTCTCTAGCAACAATTTCAATATCATTTTTAAAATCTTTTAGCATTATCAATTCTTCATCTGCTTGTGCAAAAAACAGTGATGGATGCGACCCAAAGGAACCTTCACTAGCAATAACTAAATCACAATTGGTGACTCTATTGGATAGAATACATTTTTTTCTTAAGGTTGAAAGGGCATCGTCTTTTCTATCTATTTCACCCGAAAAAGTGCCAAGTAAATCGGTATCAATTGCGTTTGAAGTGAAACAGTTATTTCTAAATTCTTCCCAAAAAAAGGGAGCAATTACCGACTCCTTCTGATGTTTTGTTGCAATAAGGAGTTTTCTTTCTAGAAACATTCTATTTTTCAATTTCAATAGAAATATTGCTTTTGATTACGAATTTAATATCTTCGGTTTCAGAATTTAGAATAAGACTTCTTATTTGCTCTTTTGCTTCAGTAAGTTCTTGAATACGTTTTTTTGAGTGTTCCAAATTTTTATTAAATCTAATATGATTGCTAAAATCTTCTCTATTGTGATAATCGATTTTGTAGTTTAGCAATGTTGTAAGCACTCTATTGGCATCTTCAATTGAAAATGTTCCGTCTATAAGTTTGAATTCTTGATTATTTTTCATTTTTTTTATTTGAGTATTTCATATAAATAAATTTTTACTTTTTAGTCATTTCACCGTTTGTCATTTTTTACTAGTAAGTATTTACCAATGGAAATTTGATGTAAAAGTTGATTTCATAAAGCTATATCTACTGATTAAAAGACATATTTGATGACTTTTTAATATTTGTAATATGAATCATAATTTATTCTTGGTTTATTAAAAAGGGCGATTTGCCGTCAGTTACAATAATTTTTGTATTTGGAGATTTAGACAATTCTTTAAAAGCATCAATGCTTTTAAGTTTAATAATTTCATTTGTTAATCCTTCTGATAGTATTTTTTGGGAATCTCTAGTACCTTTTGCTTCAATTATTTTTCTTTCTGCTTCGAATTTCTCTTGTTGTAAAACAAATTCCATTCTCATTGCATCTTGTTCAGCTCTTAATTTACTTTCTATAGATTGAGATAATCCCTGAGGAAGTTGTATGCTTTTCATAAGTACCGATTCAATAACAATACCCTTGTTTAATAAATTCCCAGACATTTTCTTTAAAATATCGGCTTCTATTTCAGATCGTTTGCCAGAATGCATATCCTTTGCAAAATATTGCGAACAAATGTCTGCTGAAGCAGAACGAAATACATTGGCTATAATGCCCTCACAGTTGAGTCCGAGGTCATTTACAATTTTTACTACTTCTGTTTTTTCTAATCTGTATAGAATAGAAATTTGTGAAGTAATGCTTAGCCCTTCTTTACTGGGTAAGTTTAAGCTCAACTCTAAATTTCTAGTTTGAATAGAGGTACGTACAATTTTAGAGGTAAATGGGTTGAAAAAAATAGGTCCTTGAGGATAAACTTGTTCGGATAATTTTCCAAGTTTTTGTTTCAATCCAACTTCTCCAGGTTTAATAGTTACACAGCTAGTTAATGCAAAACTTGAAATTAAAATTGTAATTAGTGTTTTCATGTGAATTATTTTTTACAAAATTCACAATATATATTCATATATTTTTATTTATATTTGTAATTATATATATAAAATATATTTATGAATTATACCTTACATCAACTTCAAGTTTTCTTGAAAATAACTCAAACCAAAAGTATAACAATCGCTGCACAAGAATTACATCTTACTCAACCTGCAGTGTCAATTCAATTAAAAAATTTTCAAAATCAATTTGATATTCAACTGACTGAAGTTATTGGAAGAAAATTGTATGTAACTGATTTTGGCAAAGAGATTGCTCTTGCAGCAGAGAACATCATTAATGAAGTTTATGCAATTAATTATAAAACACATGCTTTTAAAGGACAATTGTCTGGAAGGTTAAAGTTGTCCATAGTTTCAACAGGTAAGTATGTAATGCCATATTTTCTATCAGAATTTATGAGAAATAATGTTGAGGTGGAACTGGAAATGGATGTTACAAATAAAAGTAAGGTAGCAAAATCTTTGAAAAATAATGAAATAGATTTTGCTTTAGTATCAATTCTTCCGAACGATATAGCTGTTGAATCTATGTCGTTAATGGAAAATAAATTGTTTTTGGTGGGAAATAAATCAATAGAAATAAATCATGATTTTAATTTATTAAATTATGTTTCAAAGTACCCTTTGATTTATAGGGAGTTGGGTTCTGCTACAAGATTTTCTATGGAAACTTTTTTGGATAAAACTGGTATTATTCCAGACATGAAAATACAATTAACGTCCAATGAGGCTGTTAAACAATCTGTTATAGCTGGTTTGGGACTTTCAATTATGCCTCTTATTGGGTTGAAAAACGAACTGGAAAATGGAGATGTTGTAATTATTCCTATAAAAAAACTTCCAATAATATCGAGTTGGAGATTGATTTGGTTGAAAGGGAAAAAGTTAAGTCCTGTAGCTAAATCATATTTAGATTTTATTAATAAAAATAATAATGAAATAAAAAACAATCATTTTTCATGGATTAGTAATTACTAATCTTCTAAATTTTCATTAAACGCCGATGGAAGTAATTTTGGAATAAATTTTATCAATATCGGTAAAAGCAAACTACCGCCCGGCAACAAAAATATGGTCAAAGACGGAATCGATTTGCAAATATCCAACAATTGTTTTTTGACTTTCTTCTTTTCTTTTTCATCTAAATCTCGTCGAGTAGATTTAGCAAGTAAAACCATTAATTCTTTGCTCTCGGATAATTCCTTGAACAGCCTGCTTTTGTTGCGACTAATTAAGACTTCAACACTTTGAGTCGTATGATCAAAAAAATGCTTTACTGGATTTGTATATTTGAAATAGGGGATTTCATTAATATGTTCTGTAATAAATTCATTTGTTTTAGCAATACTTTCCAAAACAAAATCATCGGAAACTGACATTATTTCAGCCAAATTATGAAGAAAATAAGCTTCATTTTTTTCAATAATACCATCACTCCACAACGCCATTCCAGCCATATCAATCAAATAGTATTTTTCTAAATCAGAGGTAAAAGACTCCAATTTCATTTCCTCTAAATTCTGATTACTCACATTTGAAAACTTACTATAACGAACGGAAGCTTCAAATAATTTTATAAGCAAATCGTCGTACTTAGTTTTATTTGATTTTGTTTTTAAAGCCAAGGAAACCAAACTTATGATAGTTTCTTCAATTTTTTTTAAATATTTTTCAGGAATAGAATTGTGCTTTAAATAATATTGAAAAGCCAAAACATCAACAAAAAGTAACGCGTTGGTCAATACGTGAGAAAATTGTTTGTTAATGATATCGATATTAGTTTGAATTCTAGTATCAATTATTTTCTCTAAATTTAAAGAGTTGGAATTACTCGGTAAAATTTTCTTAAATAAGTTAAATCCTTCCGGATGCATCTCATTGTAGAAAGACAAAACTTTTGTAATATATTTTTCGGGATTGTTTTCAAGAGTTGTACTTTTATAAATACCAAACAGGGTATTCAATAATGCAACTTTTGTCATTTCATCTTCTGTCCATCCTTTATTGTCTACAAGAACAGGAGTTTGTAAAGATGTAATATATCCATAAATAAAGCCAGTATCTCTAACTTTTGAATAAAAATAGTCAGAAGTCTCGATAACAGGATTCGTAAAAGATTTTTGTTCTAAAAAAAATTTGTCAATCCAGCCAGTTGCAGATGGGTTTATCATTGCTTCGAATTAGTGTAGCAAATTTAAATATTTTCAATCACTATTAAGCAATTTAAATGTAAATTTAGTTTATTTAATTATTGCGGAACACGCTACTCTAGCTCCTGAATTTCCAGCAGGTTGCGACATATAATCATCGGGACCTTGATGTACGATTAAACTTTTGCCGATTATATCTTTTGTTGTATCACCGCAACCAATGCACCATTCAGAAGTTGTAAAAGTTATTGTTCCATTTCCAAATTCATCAGTTGTGAAATTGCCGATATCACCTTTATGGGCTTCTCCATTTCCTAATTTTCCGTGTTTTTTAAACGTTGGATTCCAATGTCCACCCGCAGAACTTCCATCGGCGGCCGTGCAATCCGATTTTTCATGAATGTGAATTGCATTAATTCCTGGTTTTAATCCTTTGAAATTTGCTGTGAAGGTTACTTGTCCTTTCTTTTCAGAAAAAATTCCTGATCCACTAACATTGCTGTTGCTTTTTGCTTCAAAAACTACATTTAATTTATTTGAAGCACCATTTGAGGAATTGCTTTTACATCCAATTATTAAAGCAATAAAGATTGAGATTAAAACGACTATTTTTTTCATAACAAGAGATTTTATATTTCAATAAAAATAGGTATAATTTCTTATAAATTGAAATTTTGTTACTTAATGTTATATTAAAATTTTGACATAAATTACTACAAAAAAAAGTCACTTATTATTAAGTGACTTTTACCAACGTTAACTAAAAAAAACTATTTTTTAGAAACAATATTCATTTGTAGACACCAATTTATTTGTAATAGTTTCTCTCAAACCAACAACATTTGGCATATTCGTATATTTTGTAAAACGGCGTAAGCCCATTAGCATCATGCGTTGTTCATCACCTTCAGCAAAAGAAATAATGCCTTCTTTTCCTTTAAGATTGATGATGTCAACGGCTTTGTACAAGTACAGTTTCGCCATTGCAATTTGTTCTTGGACTTTATCAGCACCGATTTTTTTAGCTGTTTTTTCAGTTCTCAAAATGGTGCTTTCTGCCATATAAATTTCTATAAGCATATCCGCTGCAACCATTAATAATTGCTGATGTTCATCTAAATCTGGGCCGTACTTTTGAACTGCACCTCCAGCAACCATCAAAAATGCTTTTTTTAATTTACCAATTAGTTCCTTTTCTTCGGAAAATAATTCAGAATAATCTGGAGTTTCAAATGAAGGAATTCCCATTAATTCTTCTTGAACCTTTGAAGCTGGTCCTAGCAAATCAACATGTCCTTTCATTGCTTTTTTAATCAACATTCCAACTGAAAGCATTCTGTTTATTTCATTTGTACCTTCATAAATTCGAGCAATTCGGGCATCTCTCCATGCGCTTTCCATGGGTGTGTCTTCTGAAAATCCCATTCCACCGAAAATCTGAATTCCTTCATCTGCGCAATTTTGTACATCTTCAGAAACGGCAACTTTTAAAATAGAACATT
>CALPQA020000027.1 GCA_943325595.2 Auritidibacter sp. Marseille-P8566 | reverse complement strand
GTAGCCTTTTTCATCATCTTTTTCTGGGCTGCTTTTGAACAAGCGGGTTCTTCATTAACCTTTATTGCTGACAATCAAACCGACAGAACGTTTATGTTTGGATGGAAAATGCCTGCTTCAATGATTCAAGTATTTAATGGTGTTTTCGTATTTGCTTTTGCATTGCCTTTTAGTATTTTATGGGATAAATTAAGAGCAAGCGGAAGAGAACCAATTTCTCCAGTGAAACAATCTATTGGATTAGGATTGATTGCTTTGAGTTATTTTATTATTGCTTACAATGTAAAAGACCTAGGAAACAGTGGACTTTTAGGAATTAAATGGTTAATATTATTGTACTTAATCCAAACTTTTGCTGAATTGTGTTTGTCGCCAATCGGATTGTCATTGGTAGGTAAATTATCACCAAAACGTTTTGCTTCCTTATTATTTGGAGTTTTCTTTTTATCAAATGCTGCAGGTTATGCATTAGCAGGAACATTAGGTTCTATTTTACCTGCTACAGGTGAAAAATTTGTAAAAGCAAAAGAGTTAGGGATTGATTTACAAGGTGTTTTAAACAAAACAGTTGTACCAACAGTCGAGCAATTAAAAATATTGACCGATAACCAAATAAGTGCAGTAAACCCAGTTTTCGCCGGATTTGAAATCCACAATTTATTTGAGTTCTTCATGGTTTTTGTTGTGTTAACAGGAATTGCTTCTATCACTTTATTTGCATTAACACCTGTTTTGAAAAAAATGATGCACGGCGTTCGCTAATCATTTTAAAATATTTTTTACCTTTCAAACCTACAAGTATTTTTGTAGGTTTGTTTTTTTAATACTAAAATATAAATGGCACAAGATTTAACATTAGACCAAATACAAAATTTCAAAGGAAAATATCCAAAACAATTGTGGTACTTGTTTTTTAGTGAAATGTGGGAACGTTTCAGTTTTTATGGTATGCGCGGAATGTTGGCAGTTTTCATGGTCAATCAGTTAATGATGGACGAAAAAACAACAAATCTTCAATATGGAGCCACTCAGGCATTTGTATATGCTTTTCCTTTTATTGGCGGTTTATTTGCTGATAAAATTCTCGGACTTAGAAAATCACTTTTTTGGGGTGGTTTACTGATGATTGTGGGGAGCATTATTCTTTCTTTAGATCCAAAACACTTTTTTTTCTTGGGAATAAGTTTTACCATAATTGGAACTGGTTTTTTTAAACCTAACATTTCTTCTATGGTAGGTCAATTATACAAAGAAAACGATGTAAGACAAGACGCAGGATTTTCCTTGTTCTATGCAGGAGTAAATTTAGGAGCTTTAATAGGGGGATATATATGTATTGCTGTTGCTGAAGGTTCATTATGGAGCGGATTTGTTCCTGAACAATTGAGATGGAATTTTGCTTTTGGATTTGCAGCCATAGTAATGATTGTTAGCTTACTTACATTTACTCAAACTCAAAAGAGTATGGGTGAAATAGGGCTGTCTCCATTACTGCATCTAGAAAAACCTAAAAGGAGAATTATTGAAATTGCAACTTATATTGGTTCACTAGCAATAATTCCAGCAATAATTATTATGGTTGCCAATACTGTTTATACGGATTATTTTATGATGATAATTGGACCATCATCAATACTCTATTTGTTTTATGAAATGAGAAGTTTTTCTGCTTCCGAGAATAAAAAAATAGTTGCTGCCTTAGTATTGATTGTTTTTTCTATTTTCTTTTGGGCTTTCTTTGAACAAAGCGGAGGTTCATTAAGTTTGTTTGCCGTTAATAATTTGGATAATACTTTATTAGGTATTCAAGTTAGTCCAAACGGAGTCAATAATTCGGCCAATTCATTATTCGTAATTATTTTTGCTACATTGATAGGGTTATTATGGATTTCTATGAATAAAAGAAAAATAGAACCAAACACTGTTGTGAAATTTGGCCTTGGCTTTTTGTTTTTGGCTGGTGGGTTTTGGATTTTTTATTACACCAAATTTTTCGCTGATGCAAGCGGAAAGACTTCACTGAATTTATTTACATTTGGTTGGTTTATAATCACATTTGGAGAATTGTGTTTGTCGCCAATAGGGTTGAGTGCAATGTCTAGATTATCGCCACAAAAAACCCAAGCAGTAATGATGGGAATTTGGTATTTAGCTAGTTCTTATGGTCAATATTTTGCAGGATTGTTAGGTGCCAATATAGCAAGTGCATCAGAAAACGCATCTAATTCTGAGAAACTAATTGTTTATGCCGAAGGTTATGAACAACTTGCACTTTACGCTTTAATTGCAGGAATTATTTTAATTGTAATTTCGCCATTAGTGAAAAAATTAATGCAAGAAGTCAAATAAATTTCCGATATTTCGGCATTATTTTTGAACATCAATAAAAAAATTAGAAAACATGAAAAAGATACTTATTACTTTATTGCTTGTAGTTGGTTCTTATGCTGTTGAAGCACAAGAATTGGTTTGGAACAACAACCTTGACAAAGCAATTGAAATTTCAAAAAAAACTAAAAAACCATTACTCCTTTTCTTTACCGGAAGTGATTGGTGTGGATGGTGTATTCGTTTGCAAACAGAAGTTTTTAAAAAACCTGAATTTGTAACTTGGGCAAAAAACAACGTGGTTCTTGTTGAAGTAGATTTTCCAAGAAGAACTCCTATTGCACCAGAATTAGCAACACAAAACAATGAATTACAGCAGTTTTTTGCTGTTCAAGGATATCCAACCGTTTGGTTTGTAAATGCCAGTAAAAAAGATGGGAAAACTAATTTTGATAAATTAGGAACTACCGGTTATCTTGCAGGTGGACCAGAAAACTGGTTGAATGTTGCCAACGGAATTATCAAAAAGAAATAACTTTTTATTTCAATCTAAAGAATCCCTTTTCGCCGGTTGCGTGAAAAGGGATTTTTTCTTTTCTACATGTGGCTTCCCAAGACTTAATATAGGTTTTATAATTAGAAGCATCTGCTACAATAATTTCAGGTTTAAAAGTTTGAAATAAACGCTCTAAATTTAGTTTTGGAGATTGCACAAGCACAATAATATCGGGTTCAATTTCTTTTTGGTAAACTCCCAAACTGTCTATAATCAGTATCTTTTTATTTTTAAAATAATACAGATTTTGTAGTTTCTTTGACGTTGTGATTGCACTGAAATTGGCAACCAAATACGATTTTAGTGTTGGGTTATTTATAACCTCTTTTTGAATACTATCATTACAAAAAGCAGTCACTTCCTCGCCTATTCGTTCCGTAATTAACGTATTTTTCTTGACATTAAATACAATCCATTCTTTTTGCTGTTGGTTGTTCCATCGGGTTACAAAATAGGTGCTTTGAAAAAGTAATATTGTAAGTAATGCGAATGCCAATTTCTTGAAATTTGGTCTTTTGAACCAAATGACAACTATGACTATTAATAGGTACAAACTCAAAAGCATTTGCCAATTGAACGGTATGTCTTTAATAATAAATTGTTCGAACGAAGCAACCCAATTAATAATTTTATTCAACAAATAAATACTCCATTCCAACACTTTTGATGGCAGTTCTGGAACATAATCAAATGCTGCTAAAACCATTACGAAAACACCTAAAGCCATAATCACACTCAAAAATGGAATAATTATAACATTGGTTACAAAAAACAATCCTGGAAATTGATGAAAATAGTAAATACTCAAAGGGAAAGCACCAATTTGTGCCGCAAATGAAACGGTTAAAATCTCCCAAAAATAATTCACGATTTTAGTTTTGGGAACCCATAAACTAGCCAATAAGGGTTGTAACCAAAAGATGAAAAACAACGCTACATAACTGAGTTGAAAACCCACATCAAACAAAAATGAAGGCTCAAAAAGCAAAATCAGCAATATCGAAACCATCAAAGTATGGTAAATATTGGTACTTCTCTTTAAAAACATTCCAAATGCAACAAAAGAAAACATAGTAACCGAACGCACAACAGAAGGCGAAAGTCCCGCTAAAATGGCAAATCCCCAAAGGGAACTAATTATTGAAATCAGTCGGATTGTATTTCCTATTTTGTTTTTTGGCAACGGTTTGAGTAAAAATGTTATAAACAACAAAATAAATCCAACATGCAAACCGGAAACTGATAAAATATGAATAGCGCCTGCAAATTGATAATCACGCAAAATATCTGGAGAAATATCTTGTTGCTGCCCTAAAATTAATGCAGCAACAACATTTAATTCATCTGTTGAGAATTTACTTTTTTTAAGGTTAATCAGGATTTTATTTCGGAGAAAGTCCGAGTAATACCAAATGTCTTTATCAACTGTTTTGCCAATTTTTATTTCATAAGAATCAGCATACATTTGGCTCAAAACAGATTTATTGGTGAGGTATTTTCCATAATCAAATTGATCAGGATTAATTGGACTTTTATGTTTAAAAACAGCTCCTTTTATTTGAAAATTAGCGCCTATTTGTAGTTGGTTGTTGGCTTTTATTTTATGAAAATTCACTAAAATTTTACCTGAACTTTCTTTGTTGTCAATGCGTTTTACCAAAGCAATATAACGATCATTTAATACCGAACTTTTCAGTTTTTGACGTAAAACAACTTCAACTAAATGTTCTTCTGAATCATTCGCTATCTGATGAATATAATTGTCTTTTTGAAAGGAATCGGTGTGCACAATTTGCGTTGTAATTCCGATTATAAATGCTAAAACATAGATTGAAATTCCAAAATAAACTTTCTGCTTAAAATCTTTATTTGAGAAATATAAAGTCAATAAACTTGCCGTTAAGGAACCAGCAACAAGAAAAAAAATAAGTTTCGGATTAATTGAAAAATAGGCAGCAAATACTATTCCAAAAACAAACCAAAGGGTAATTCTCGTTAAAGGAAATTGAAGTACTTTCATTCTCCTAAAGTACACCTTTTTTTCTATATTTTATAGAGCAGAATAAATTCGGTTTGCTTGTGCAAATGTTCTTTTGTAATAGGGTTCTTTTGTTGAAGAAATTATCACACCACTTGAAGTAGCGGAATGAATAAATTTAATTTCGTCGGGCAAAACTTCCGTTACCATTCCAACATGATTTATAACGTGTCTTCCATTGGTACGGAAAAAAATTAAATCGCCTTTTTTAATTTCTTCGGGGTTTAAAACTGTTCCCAATCTTGCCATTTCGTTCGAGGAGCGCGGCAAAATTATATCAAATTTACTAAACGTTGCAAACATTAATCCCGAACAATCAAATCCTTCTGGAGTTGTTCCGCCGCTCCTATAATTGGCACCCAAATTATCAGAAGCCATATTTATCAATTGCTCTACTAAATAGGTTGAGTCTTCTGTAGGAATTATAAAATCGTCATTATTATTATTGTCATCCCTTAACCTGCTTTTAATATCTTTTTTAGTTTCTTTTACCTCTTTTTTAGGTTCTTTTACCTTTGAAGTGGTTCGGTCTTGCCTTTCGGTTTTTATGGTTATTGTTCCTTCTGGGGATTTATAAAGACCTCTTTTTTCAGCTTCAAACTTTGAAGTAATAATTATTGAAGTTGGTTTACAACTGGCAAAAAAGAGTAAGATTATAGTTAGATAGAATAGTTTTTTCAAAAGAATTATTTTTTGCGAATTTAGGCATTTAATATTAAAACGGATTTATCGGGCATTTCGTACAATCAGTTTTGCAGTTTTTTCGCTTGCTCCTGCTCCACCAAGTTGTTGTTCCAATTCATTATAATTTCCTAAAACTTGCTTTCTATAATCTGGTTCTAAAATTTTTAGAAGTTCTGTTTTTATATTTTTAGAAGTACAAGCATCTTGAATTAATTCGGTTACAACCTCTTTGTCCATAATTAAATTAACCAATGAAATGTATTTTAAAGTCACAATCCTTTTCGCAATTTGATACGAAGCCCAACTTCCTTTGTAGCAAACTACTTCGGGAACTTTAAAGAGCGCGGTTTCTAAAGTTGCAGTACCAGAAGTTACCAAAGCCGCATAGGAAACACTCAACAAATCATAGGTTTTATTAGAAATAAAGTGAACGTTTTTATTACTTAAGAAGGGTTGATAAAACGAAAAATCCTGACTTGGCGCACCCGCAATTACAAATTGATAGTTTGGAAAGGCATCAACAACACTTAACATGACTGACAACAACTTTGTTATTTCTTGTTTTCTACTTCCTGGCAACAATGCAATAATTGGTTTTTCATCTAGATTGTGCTCTTTTCTAAACGCGGCTTCATCAACAGTTGTTCGGTTTTGAATAGCATCAATCAATGGATGTCCGACAAATTCAACAGGAAAATGATGTTTCTTTTCATAGAACTCTTTTTCGAAAGGCAATATGACAAACATCTTATCGACGTCGCGTTTAATATCTGTAATGCGACTTTCTTTCCAAGCCCAAATTTGAGGCGAAATATAGTAATGTGTTTTTATGCCTAAAGGTTTTGCCCATTTTGCAATTCGCATATTAAACCCTGGATAATCAATAAAAATTATCACATCCGGTTGAAATTGCAGAATGTCCTTTTTACAAATTTTTATATTATTGAGAATTGTCTTCAAATTAAAAACAACTTCGATAAATCCCATAAATGATAATTCGCGGTAATGTTTTACCAAAGTACCACCAACATTTTGCATCAAATCACCGCCCCAAAAACGGATTTCGGCGTTGGCATCTTCTTTATATAATGCTTTCATCAAATTGGAACCGTGCAAATCGCCCGAAGCTTCTCCCGCTATAATGTAGTATTTCATATTGTTAATGTGAACTTTCCTTTTTGGAATTATACAAATAACGTAATTATTGTCAATATAAACATTGCCAAAATTACTCCACGAGCCATTAATTCTTTATTGTACTTCAATAGTCCAAAGAAAATTAGTAAGTTCAAAATAGCGCCAAGCGTTATGATTTTTCCCAATTTACCCTCAAATTTTAAAATTTGTATCCCACCCAAAAAACTATAAGGCGTAAAAGCTACTATAAAAATATAACTCCCAATAATTGATGCTACAACACCAATAACAAATCCGTAAAATAAATCTATTTTCTTCATATTATTTTAAATTCCAAGTGTTTAATTGTTGAATTGCATGATGCGCCGTTAAATCAAATTGCACTGGAACAACCGAAATAAATCCGTTTTCTAATGCCCATTCATCGGTATCTTCCCCTTTATCTTGATTTACAAATTCGCCTGTGAGCCAATAATAATCTTTGCCTTGGGGCGTAATTCTTTTATCGAATTTTTCCATCCAAATGGCTTTCGCTTGACGACAAATCCGAATACCTTTGATTTCGTGCTCTTTTAATTTTGGAAAATTAACATTCAGAACCACATTTTCAGGCAATCCTTTTTCTAAAACTTCTAAAGTAATTTTTCTAATAGAAGATTTTATAGCATCAAAATCAGCATTCCAATCGTAATCCAATAATGAAAATCCAATGGCGGGAATCCCTTCAATTCCAGCTTCTACTGCGGCACTCATTGTTCCCGAATAAATCACATTTATTGAAGAATTAGAACCGTGATTCACTCCCGAAACACACAAATCGGGTTTTCGATGCAGAATTTCGTTTACCGCCAATTTCACACAATCTACAGGAGTTCCTGAACAACTGTATTCAGAAACAACAGCATTTTCTGCAGAAACTTTATTGATAAAAAGAGTGCTGTTAATAGTAATTGCATGACCCATGGCGCTTTGAGGTTTGTCGGGAGCAACAACCACAACGGTTCCCAATTCTGACATAACCGAAATTAAAGCACGAATTCCTGGGGCAACAATCCCATCATCGTTGGTAACTAATATTAAAGGTCTACTCATTTTATCAGATAGATTTGCAGCTTTTTTAAGGCAAAATAAATTATTTTATGCTGCAAAATTAATCAATTTTATGGCGAAGATGCTATTTTTGTATCTTTAACAAAAAATTAGCCAAAACAATGAATGGTGACGCTAAATTTTGTTTAATTTAGATTAAAAAATTAATGCATACATTTTCGAATTTTATGAAAAGGAATTACAAGATTATACTGGTCGTTATTGCACTGTCAGTTTCATTATGGAGTTTTATACCAACTAAGAAAAGCGATCCAGAAAAAGACAAATTACTAATAGAACTTCTGACTTTTGTCATTGAAAAAGGACATTATAGTCCAGCAGCAATTGACGATACTTTCTCAAAAGGGGTTTACAAGGAATTTTTGAAAGCATTAGATCCTACTAAAAGGTTCTTTTTGCAATCAGACATCGATGAATTTTCTAAATACGAAACCGAATTAGACGATGAAATCAAAAACAAAGATTTGACTTTCTTTAATTTGACTTACACACGTTTAATGCAGCGAATTGAGGAAAGTAAGAGTTATTATAAAATTATTCTTGACAAACCATTTGACTATACTGTTGATGAAGAATTTAATACCGACTATGAAAAACTTCCTTTCGCAACTTCTGTAACAGAATTAAAAGAAAAATGGAGAAAACAAATCAAGTTGTCTACATTGGCTTCAATTACGGATCGATTACAATTAGAAGAAGATAAAAAAAATGGTGTTTTTAAAAACAAAAAAGACTCCATTGCTTCTACTAAAACTGAAAAAGTAGCTGATAATACCCCAAAAACTTTCGAACAAATCGAAAAAGAAACAAGAGAAAGTTCGTTGAAATCTATGAATGAGTATTTTGTATTCATAAATGATTTAAAAAGAGACGATTGGTTTGCCGTTTTTGTAAACACTATTGCAGAACGTTTTGACCCACATACTTCCTATTTTGCACCTGAAGAAAAAGAGCGCTTTGACGTGAGTATGTCGGGAAAACTAGAAGGAATTGGAGCAAGACTTCAAAAGAAAAATGATTTTACAGAAATTACAGAGTTGATTTCTGGAGGTCCTGCTTGGAGAGGAAAAGAATTGGAACCTGGCGATGTAGTGCTAAAAGTAGCTCAAGGCGATAAAGAACCCGTAGATGTTGTAGGAATGAGAATTGACGATGTCGTTAAGAAAATCAAAGGTCCTAAAGGAACCGAAGTACGTCTTACTATCAAAAAAACCGACGGAACAATAAAAGTGGTTACTTTAATTCGAGACGAAATTGAAATCGAAGAAACCTATCTAAAATCAAGTATCGTCGAAAAAAACGGATTGAAATATGGTGTAATCTATTTGCCAAAATTCTACATAGATTTTGAAAATGCCGACAGTAGAGATGCTGGAAAAGACATGGCTATTGAAGTAGAACGTTTGAAAAAAGAAGGCGTAAGTGGAATTGCACTTGATGTTCGTGATGATGGCGGTGGTTCGTTAAAAACCGTAGTTGACATTGCAGGTTTATTTATAGAACAAGGACCAATTGTTCAAATTAAATCGGCTGCAGGAAAAAAAGAAGTGCTTTCTGATAAAGATAAAAAAATCCAATGGGATGGCCCATTAGTAATCATGGTGAATAGCTTTTCTGCTTCAGCTTCAGAAATTTTAGCAGCGGCAATTCAGGATTACAAAAGAGGAATTATCATTGGAAGCAAACAAACGTATGGTAAAGGTACCGTTCAAAATGTAATCGATTTGAATCAGTTTGTGCGCAATTCTAATCTTGGTGATTTTGGTGCTTTGAAAACTACAACCCAAAAATTCTATAGAATTAATGGAGGTTCAACACAATTGGACGGAGTAAGTAGCGACGTGGTAATGCCAGATCGTTATTCTTATGTAAAAATGGGAGAACGTGATGTTGACAATGCCATGCCGTGGGACAAAATTGACGCTGCTGACTATACTGTTTGGAACAAGCAAACCAACTTTAATACCGCAATCGCAAACAGCAAAAAAAGAATGTCCGAAAACAATCAGTTTAAATTGATTGACGAAAATGCAAAATGGATTAATGACCGAAGCGAAGACGACATTTACAGTCTGCAAATAGACAAATTTAAAGCAGAGCAAAAACTACTTGAGACAACTGCAAAAAAATACAAATCGATTGTAGATTATAAAAACCAATTGAAATTTACTTCTCTTCCTTATGAAAATGAAGCGATGAAAAGCGATTTGGCGCTAAAAGAAAAAAGAGAAAGATGGCACGAAAGCTTGTCTAAAGATATTTATGTAGATGAAGCCCTAAATGTTCTTGGAGATTTGCAATCGAAAGTCACAACAACAAAAACTAACGTTGTGCTTAAGAAAAAAGACAAATTAGTGAAATCTTAATTCCAACAAAAAAGTCCCGAGTAAACTACTCGGGACTTTTTAATTAATGTCAATTCTGATAGAAATCTAATTTATTAGGCATTCGCTGTAACCGCTTCTCTGTCTATTTTTCCAACCAAGCCGGTTAATACTTTTCCAGGACCCACTTCTGTAAACAAAGTAGCACCATCTTTTATCATTTGCTGTACCGATTGTGTCCATTTTACTGGAGCAGTCAATTGTATAATTAAGTTTTTCTTAATCTCCGAAGGATCAGAAACCGCGCTTGCCGTTACGTTTTGATAAACAGGACAAATTGGCGTTGAGAAAGTAGTTGCCTCAATTGCAGCCGCTAATT
>CALPQA020000026.1 GCA_943325595.2 Auritidibacter sp. Marseille-P8566 | reverse complement strand
GTGCAGCTTTGCTATAATCAGCTGCAAATTCAACTACATTACCTTCCATTTCAAGGTATTGTTTGATGCTTTTCTGTAATTCGGGTTCGTCCTCAATTAATAATATTTTCATAATATAAATGCTTAATTTAGTATTAGAATATGATTTCCAATAAAAACCATAAAATTAATCAAGATTTGCAAACATTGGTTTAAAAAACCATATTTACTCTTGCTAATGTATAATTTTGATTTGAATTAAAGGAATAATGAAACTTCGGCTGAAACGTTTTTAAAACTCCAACTTTATTGTTTTTTATTTCTGTAATCCTTGATTTAACAATGCTTTTTCCAATTATATATCCCATAAAAATGGCGATTGGATAATCCGAAATCCAATGCACTTTACTTTGCAACATTTCAAAACCCATTAATCCAATTAGTCCAAAACCAACTGGTTGTATCCATTTTACTTCTTTATAATTTTCAGAAAGTATCATTATTGTTGTCATTAATGTTGTAATATGTCCCGAAGGCATTGCATCATAATATGGAGTATTTTTTTGATAAGCGGTAAACGAAGGAAAGAAATTCCAATCGCCACCTTTATTTCCATTTTGCTCTGCAATAAATGGACTTTCACGACCTGTAATTCGTTTTATTGGTTGTACTAACAATCCAGAAGCAATCAATCCTTCCATCAATTCACTTGAGGTATGTATCGCTCTATAATCATCATTAGACAAACCATAAACCAATAATCCTCCACCAACTAAAAGTGCTGTAAATCCGTTTCCAACTCTATAAATTCCAGAATTTATATTTTTAGGAAACATTTTTAAAGGTCCTGAATAGGTATGATTTTCTTGCAATCCTATTTGTTGCCCAAAATCTCTCGAACCGTTTATTATTTGTTGGTCAATCGGAAGTAATACAGCAGTAGTTCCAACTGATACACCAAACCAAATTAAGTTATTTTTTTGTATCAGCAAATTTCCCATTAGACCAAAATCGTGTGGCACTTTTGTAATGAAATCAAAGAATTTAGGTTTTGAATATTGATACGTTAAATTATCATTTATTCTAAACTGTTGATAGTTTAAATTTTCTATAATTGGTTTTGTAATGGTATCTTTTTCTTGGGCTTTTATATTTGAATAGCATAAAATAAATGAAATTATAATCACAATTTTTCTTGTTCTTGTGTTTTTATCAAACAAAAATTTAAAAATACAATTTAATTTATGATTTCTCATTTTCTATGTCGTATGTAATTTAATTGAAAATAATTTTGATGCAATTTTATAAACAAAATCTATTTTAATTCTATGGTTAGTAAGATAGTATTAGTATTCTGAATTTTAAAATGAAACAATAGATTTCAGATAGATTTCAGATAGAATTGAGGTAGAATGAAAGCCTACTATTGTAGTAATATTAATTAAAACGCAATAAGATGGTACATTTTCTTAATCATATCTTTGAATTTCAAATTTTACTGTTCATTTGCGTATTGGTGTTTTTTTGGGTTTTAGAATTTTTTATTTTCTCTCAAAATATAAAAACCAAACTTACACATACTTTTCTAAATGCAAAGTTTTTGTTTTTTGTAGTTCCAGTTCAATTTTCATTATCAATTCTGGTATTGTTTGCTTCCAATTTTATTGAGGTTAAACAGTGGGGAGTTATGTTTTTACTACCTATTTCAAAAAACTCATTTCTGTTTTTTATAATTGCTTTTGTGATTCTTGACTTATTTGATTATTTGTATCATTTTATGATGCACAAAACACCAATATTTTGGAAATTTCATCAAGTTCATCATAGTGATTTAGATGTAGATATTTCAACTACAGTTAGAGAACATCCTGGGGAAACATTTATAAGAGTAAGTTATTCAATTTTGGTAATTTGCCTTGTTGGTGCTACACCTTGGGTACTTATTTTTAAACAATTTATTCAAAGTGCATCTAATATTATTTCACATTCTAAAACCAAGCTTCCTAAAAGAGTAAACGATATTATATCTAAAGTTTTTGTTACACCAAACACGCATCATATTCATCACCATTATCAATTGCCTTATACAGATAGTAATTTTGGCGATGTGCTTACAATATGGGATCAATTATTTTCTACATTTCATCAATTAAAACAATCCGAGATTATTTGTGGTGTAGATACCAATATGATTCGTGAAGATAACGAGAGTTTCAAAAAGCTAATTGTAAGACCATTTGTTGAAAAAGATAAATGCTCAAAACATAAAGTAAAATCCAAAGTTATAATAATGAAAACCAACAATATCTTTTTTGGTTTTCTATTAATTTCTAACTTTATGTCAAGTCAAACCAGTGTAAAAGGCAATCTTACAGATGAAAAAAACAAGCCTATCGCTAATGCCAATATACTATTTTTAGGTTCAACCGAAGGTACATTAACCAATTCTGCTGGGGCTTTTACATTAAAATCAAACAACCATTATTCTGATATTACTATTAGTTGTATGGGATTTGAAAATAAAATAATTCATCTCGAAAATCAATATACCAATAACTTAACTATTGCACTAAAAGAACAAGCTTCAACACTAAACGAAGTTATTGTAAAATCTAGATCAAAAATACGATTAAAAAAGAAAGAAAACCCAGCTTATAAAATTCTAGAAAATATCTGGAAAAACAAAAAGCAAAACGGATTAAAGCTTTCTAAAACCTATGAGTATGAAAAATATTCAACAGTAGAATTAGGGATTGACAATTTAGATACTGCATTTGTCAAAAAAGCATTAAAAAAAGATTTTGATAGTATTGCATTAAAAATGAAAACCAATATTGACAATAAATTTTATGTTCCAATTGAATTAGTTGAAAGAAATGAGAAAATATATGGAAACAATATTATAAACAAGGAACGAATAGATATTGATGGAGAAAGAACTATTGGTATTAAACAAGAAGGAAAAATATTCGAAAATATTGCAAATACATTTCAAGAGATAGATGTATATCAAAACAACATAACAATTTTAAATAAAAATTTTGTAAGCCCAATTTCATCTGAAGGTTTTGGAACCTACGATTATGAACTAACCGACAGTACATTTGTAGCTGATAAAAAACAATATACCATTCGATTTTTTCCTAGAGAACCCAGAGACTTTGCTTTTAGAGGGAGTTTTACCGTTGATACTAAAAATTTTGCATTAACAGAAATTGAAATGCGAACTCCTAGAAAAATGAATTTAAATTTCGTTAGAAATTTTGAATTAACAAAAACATTTACAATTCAAAGCGATAGTATTTACTTACCATTATTAAATGAATACAAAGGAGATTTCACACTACTAACAAAAGATGAAAAAGAAAAAGGTGCATATGTTGTTAAAAAAGAAATGTTTAGTAACTACATACTTAATATTCCAAAAGAAGCTGATTTTTATAATACGCAAATGCAACAAATAGATGCTAATCAGTTTGAAAAAGACAGCATTTATTGGAGTATGAAACAAGATGAAGAAACTAAAAACTTATATAAACTTGTAAATGTAATTAAAGATAGCAAAAAAATAAAAGCGGTTACTGGAACTATTTACATACTTTCAGACGGTTATATTCCGCTATTCAAAGGGTTTCAAACTGGTAATATTTGGACAACGGCAGCAAGAAATCAAATTGAAGGATTGCGATTGCGATTTGGTTTTAGAACATTTATTTCAGAAGATGATCGTTTTAGAGTAGAAGGATTTACTGCTTATGGTCGCAAAGATAAAATAACTAAATACGGTTTAGAAGCTAGATATTTACTTTCAAATACTCCCAGAACTACCATAAGTGCTGCGTTTTTGAAAGATAACGAACAAATGGGTTTGACACAATTTAATGGTATTCATCTTTTGCCCGAAGCTGACAAAGGTTCGAAAGCATTGTTTAACAGAGGTCAGAATTTCTTTCTTTCTAAAATTCAAAAAAGTATGTTTCGGTTTGATGTAGAACCGTCAAAAAATTTACATCTTGGTCTAACTCTTACCCATAATATAATCAAATCAGCAGCTCCAAATAGATTTTCACTAGATTATTTAGATACTAATACTGGGCAAATAAAATCTGAAACTACCGATTTAACATCTGATTTGTATTTGACTTATACACCAGGAAAAGAAGTTTCAGGTTTTGGTGTTGATGAAAAACAAGGTATCAAATTACATCCTACATTTATGTTCAATTACAAACGAGGTTATAAAAATGTATTTGGAGGTAACTTTAACTACAATCGATTACAAGTTTTATATAACAATCCTATTTCATTGGGTAAATTTGGTATTTTTGACGCTACAATTGGTGCTGGTAAAACATTTGAACCCACACCGTTATCAATACTTACAGCAGTTTCTTCTAATCAAACTTATTTTTTATTACCCAATACTTTTGCGTTGTTAGATTATTATGATTTTGTTGCTGACACTTATGTAGAAGGTCATTTTGAGCATCATTTTAATGGCTTTTTAATGAATAAAATTCCAATTATAAAAAAGTTAAGCTGGCGTAGTTTAGTTACTTTTAGAGGTGTTTATGGAACGATTTCTAATGGTAGTAAAGAAATAAACCAATCTTCAATATTATATGTTGCGCCAACAAAACTTTATTATGAATATGGTTTTGGCTTTGAAAACATTGGTTATGGAAATGTAAGACCGTTTAGATTAGATTTTATTTGGCGAAGTGATTTTCAAAATTTTAATGGATCTGTAAATCCAAAATTCGGAATTAGAGTTGGTCTAAAAACAACATTTTAATTAACTGGAAACCATTTATAAATAATTATAAAAAAAGCTTTAGGTAATTTTTTAATACCTATATATAATGGTTGTAATTGAAATTATTTAGTTTTCAAAACCATTTTAAAATCTACTAAAGTGTTTCTAACTAAAGAAGATTGCAAGTTGCCATCTTTATAGTTATAATCATCTTTTTGAGTATTATTTTGATTATACAACTGATAATTATTCTCTTTAATTAGTTTTATAGTTTTAAAATTACCTTCAACTTCTTCAAAATAACTGTCTTTATCGTTGGGTTTTTCAAAAGGCAAAATAATAGTGCTTTTCACTATTTTCTTGTTGTAAGTTGTAACTTTTTTGTCGTGAATAATAGAATAAATACCATTGGATAAAGTAACATTTGCTTCTTCCTTTAATTTACCATTTTTATAAAATTGGTAACTACTTTCTTGAAGAATATTATTTTTATAAACAACAGTCATTCGTGTTTTTATATCAATTTTAAAAAGCATTGAAGTAGTAGCATCACTATTTGAAGTATAAATAATTTTATTTCCTTCTACTTTTTTGGTGGCAGTTACAGTTCCTATTTTTTCTCCAGACACAATCAAATCATAAACTAAAATGTCATTAGATGTAACTGGAGTGAATAAACTAGTTACTGACACAATAAAGATAAGTGCAATTGATTTCATATTTTTATTATTTAATTAATTACAAATCGCATACTTTTAGAATGGTTAGCATTTGATATTTTGCACAAATAAACTCCAGAATTTAGCTCATTTAAAGCAATTGAATTTTCGCTATTTAACAGTAAAGCAATTTTTACAGTTCTACCTAATGCATCAAAAATTTCAATTTTTGTAAGTTCATTTTCGGGATTCAAATAATTAAATTTCAATTCTTTATTCAATATAGGATTAGGTGCAATAACAAAACTATTATTTAAAAAACTAGAGCTTTCAATACTCAACGGGCTTGTAGTAGCTAACCAAATAATTGCATTCATTAGCAATCGTTGATGATTTCCACTTGCATCAGCAATGTAACCATTATAAAGAGTATCACCAATATCTCCAGTCCCATCATCCGGTATGGAACTATCTCCAATAGCAATTACTTTTCCATTTTGATAGGTTGCTGAAGCGCACATAACATTTGTTATCATATTTGTACTTGAACCTGTTTTGTAAACCAATCCAGTTACACTAATATTTTGAGTAGGATTTAAAGTCATTGAGGTCCCATTTGACCATTTCACTTGTGTAACATTTCCAGCTGTTCCGTGTAAAACAGTATTGCTTGGCAGCGTCGCAACATTAGATGAAGTTTGAGAAAAATTTGCATAATCAAAAGTAATTCCAAACGGATTATTTTGGATGGTGTTGTTACTCATCAAATCATTTAAAACCTGTGGTGAATCTACACCATCATTATTTCTATCAGATATAGTATGATCGGAAATTATACATAAACCGCCACCGTTCTGAACAAAAGTTATAATAGCAGTTTTTTCAGATGCTGTAAATGAGATATTTGGTTCATCAATTACAAACACTTTATAATTGCTCAAATCTTGCACATTTGAAGTTATTCCATAAGTAATTTGACCATTATAGGGTAAACTTTCCACTAGATAGCCTTGTTTTACACAATCAATCGCCCAATTAGACAAACCACCATTCCAATAATTCTCTAGTGTTGATGATGTAATATTAGATTGTAAAGGTGTTGGTATTCTTTGCGGATTACTTTCCGTACCACTTCCAATAATTGCTGGTCCAGATGAAAATCCTATATTATGAGTATCAGCATCAATAACCCAATCTGCATTTCCTGCACTTTCAGCTTTAGTTGCATCGAACAAAATTTTGATTTGAGCATTGGTATTTAATGTTATAATTGTAAAAGCAATGAGTAAAATAGTTTTCATTTATAATAAAAATTTGAATTTTGAATTCAAAATTAAAATCCAATTCTATTGCAATTCTGTTGTTAGATAATTTTTTTATTCGTTTAAAATTATTAATAAAAATATTGAACTATTTAATAAACATAAGTTTATACCTAATTATTTAAGATACTACTATTTAATTACATAATATCTTAAAAAGTATTTCAATAAAAAAATCTCGTTTGGCAATTAAGAAAGACGTTTTACATTTCAATTGTCACTCCTTTGCCAACGCTCTAAAAAAAATTACTGGCACAGTTTTTAGAAAAAACACGTACGCTTTGCAACTTGCGCCAGTAATTTTTTCCCCCAAGCTGTGTTACATAACGTGGCATTATAGGGCAACAAAAGTCGTCTTAATTTGAAAAATTGTATTTCGTTGCCCTATAATAACGTTATGTAAAACAGCCGCCACACCCAACGCGCTTGTGGTTTGCTCCAGGACAACTTTTTGAGCAGCTCCCATCGCATCACCCAGCCGCTCAAAAAACCGTCCTTCGCAAACCACTTTCAAAATTCCGAACAACATTTTCTTAAATTTACAAATATATCTTTCGCAAGAACTTTACAATTGTTTTATCAGCGTTGTGTATAAATCGGTAGTGTTTGCATTGCTTTTGTAAGTGCCAAAAATAGCAAGGAACACTTTCCTCAAACAAAAACTTTTGAATATGCTATTTTTGACACCCACAAAACAAAAAATGCCAGCAAAAGTGTGCTTTTTTATTTGCCATAGAATAAGAAGTAATTGTTTTCACGATGGCCAAGATGCCATAACAATTTCATAGCACATTCTTTGATTACCGAGAACCTAATAATTGCAGGAGCGTTTGTGGCATCAAGCCATCATAAAAACAATCAGAAACACCCCAGTAAGCAAATAAAAAACCACACACTTGCTTTGAGCTTCTGCCAACTCACTAGGTAAGTTTTTTCATTGTTTTTGTAAGTGTAAAAAATTGCTTTACAACTTCACTTCTAAAATTCACAATACCGATAAAGCAATTTTTTACACCCACAAAATCAACCGTAAGAAAGAGTACGAATTTTCAAAACAGAAAAATAATCGGAATGGAATTTTATCTTTTTTTTTCTGTTTTAAAAATTCATACCCTTTCTAAAGAACTCCTTCTTTCTAAACAACATTTTTTGGATCTCATTTCATAAGAAACTTATCGGCAGCAAGAAAAATAAAAAAATAAATAAAAAGAAAGTAAAGGTAAGTTCCAGTTTCAAGAAAAGAAAGTTCAAGCCTACGGTTTTCAATAAAATCTCCACCCTACGTTTTGTTCTCGCTTCAACATTTGATTAAAATCAAAACTCCAATTCCGTAGAACTTTATCTTAAAAAGCCGGGTAGTATTTTTTTGAAAAAACTTGCTTTTCTTGAAACCTCCACTTGATAGACGACTTTCTTTTTTTTTCTTTTTTTTCTTTTCAAAAATTTAATGGCAAAAAAAGGAATTGAAAACCTCAACTTTAAATCAGAAAGTATGCTCAATTTTATCATTAAAACCCACCAAAAAAACTCGATTTATTCAAAACCGCACTTCTTTGTACTTAACAAAGGAATGAACAGCGGAAAACCACAAAAAGAGCCATTTACGAACAGTTTTGTGGTCATTTTTCAAAACGAAATAGATTGTGAAAGCATTTATTTTGTGGCTTACAGCTTATGGCAAACAAAATTCTGGCATCCGCATTTAGTGGGTTCAGTAATTCCATTTTTACGTCTTCCAGATTTCTCAAAAGAATTCAATCCAAAAGCTAGTTTGATGATGCAGGAACACGAAGAACATCAAAAAAATATAACTGCGCTCAAACTTTTGGAGCAAAAAGAGAAACAATTTCACGAAAATATCAACCTCATAAACGATTTGCGTAGAGTGATTTTGTATCGCTATTGCAAACGATAAATCCATTTATAAACCAAAAATTTTAAACTATGAAATTATTTATTTTGTATCAGACCGACAATTGGAAAAGCAGAGCATCAAGAGTATGTTTTGGCGTTTTCGACACCAGAGCCAAAGCTATTGACAGTGCAAAATGGCAAGAATTGTATAACCATAATTCCGAAGTTGTGGTTTTAGAAGTTACGCTGAATCTATTTGAAGAAGTTTAATTTTAGAACGTAAAAAAAGCCCATTCCTTACGGTTTGGGCTTCATTAATGTCTAATCCAAAGGTCACCACAACTAGAATTAGACTATTTTTTGTGCTTTCTAATGAAAAATTTGAGAATCAAAGATATTGAAAAACTAACAACTGCACCAAGTGTGGCAAGAATTATAGTTTTTAAAACATCTTCCGAATGTAAATTCGGTAAAACACTCAAAAATGTACCACCAGCGGTACCAATTACAGTTGAATTACTGTGTTGCATCGGCTTTTTCGGTTGTGGTTGTCAATTGGCTAACCGCCGAAATAACGCCACCTGCAACGGCTACATAACCGCCAATTGTAGTAATTACAACTGGCAAAGCAACTGGCGCTGCCAAAATTGTTCCGCCTACAGCAGCTAATGCCAAACCAATATTTCGAAGCACTTTAAAAAATTTCGGAGTTGGAGCTTTCGCTCTATTTATTATTTTTTTCATAATCTTATTTTAAGATTGAACAATTAAAACAACACTTCCATTTTTGTCTAAAATTGGATTGACTATATTTTTCAATTTAGAAAATGCTTTTCGAGACATAAGACCTAAACCAGGTCCAGAAAGTTTTGTTACTGGAGCAATACAACCATTCAATTCTTGCAAAGCATTATTGGCAGGATGAAACAGAATTAAACTTCTATTTTTTACATTAATTATTTCCAAATGCCATTGAAATTTCTTGCTGTACCGCTTTTTTATAAAATATTTCCCTTCCGGAATGCAGGAAACTTTCGTTTCGTTCATCTTCCACGGCAATTCAATGGTTTTACAAATCAATTTGCCTTCGCATTCGATTTTTCCGTTCGTTCCATCAGGGAAATAAGTTCTCAATAGTCTTAAAACCATCTTACAATCCGCTCACTTGCACCAATGCTAATGGATTAAACGCGCCATTTTTCAATGGGTACATTTGACCATTTACTTCTTGGTAAAACTCAACTCCAAGAGCCAAAAACAAAGGTTTTGTACTGGCTGGAGTTACAGCATTTGTTTGACTAATTACAGCCGTAGCGGTTGTGTCCCAAGGTAAAATTGCCGTTTCTGAATGCGCTTCAACAAATGTTTCCGCTTCAAAATCGACTTCCGCACCAGCAGAAATAATTTTAAAGTGAGTTGTTCCACTTGGTGCAGCAATCATATTGGCAGGAATAAATGAAGCCAAATCAACTGTAATGTTTCCTGTAACACGGTCAATTACTCCCACAAAAGGAGCAAATAAACTGGTGCCCAGTTTCCCACGGATATTGAATTCAAAACCTGCTAAAAGTTCGGCTTCACCATCAATAACATTTCGCAATCCTCTAACGCTGATTAAATCAGCTTGGATAACTTGAACCATTTTTTGAGTTAAACGGCTTACCATTCTACCGTCAGCAGAATTCAAAAGCAATGCTCTCAAAGCAGTTCTCAAAATCTTTCCTGCTTTACCAGCTCTCCCAAACTCCGAACCGTTCTCACGGGTTCTTTGAAACGCAGGATCGTTTTTGATTCGACTGGCATCGATTCCGCCTTTTTCACGAGCCAAATGCCCGTCTTGCGTTTTGTAAAAAGTAATATCTCCTATAGTACCTTTCAATTTAATTATGCCTTTCTGTCTTGCCATAATTTCTAAAATTTAGATTAATAATTTGTCTAAATCATCTTTCTGTTGCAACATTATTTGATTGATTTCGGAACAAATTTTAGTCAATTAAACAGAAGAAAAAAGTAAATGCAGTTCCATATGTCGCAAAGCGACACAAATGGCTTAAATCGACATAAATACTTACTCAAAAGCAGTATGATTTATGTTTCAAAAAGCATTATTTTT
>CALPQA020000025.1 GCA_943325595.2 Auritidibacter sp. Marseille-P8566 | reverse complement strand
AGCCATTCCAACACCAGACCATTATTATCCATTAATTTACAGCATTGCATTGCAAGAAAAGCAAGATGAAATAACCTTTTTTAATGATAAATTGGTTGGAGGTTCTTTGAATATGACTTCGGTGAAATTTGGTTAATTAATCGTTTTTACAGAATAAAATACCTTAAAGAGAATTTATTCATTGTCACCAGTTTATAAAAAAAACCGCTAAATTATTTAGCGGTTTTGAAGTTTTAATTAATTACTTAACACAAATTATTCTTTTCTTCCTAATTAGTACCGCACCTATAATTAATGCCGCTACTAACATTGGTAGAACGTAATTGTCAATTGGTACTGTTGGATTGTCAACTACATTGTCATCAAATCCAGGTGCGTCTTGGGCAAAAAGAGCCTCAAAATTACCTAATACTATTACTATTGCAAAAATATATTTATACTTCAAATTGTGTGTTATCATTTTCATCTTGATACTATTAATTATTGAACCATCCATTTTTTAGTTGCTTTTTTTCCATCTTGTTCTATTACAACAATGTAGGCTCCCGTAGGTAACTGAGATGCTGTTTTACAGAAATAAGAATTATTTTCAGTTGTATTTACACTCATTTGTATTTGTTGTCCCAAAGTATTGAAAAGCGTAACTTTTGTATTTGAATTTAATCCGTTTAGATGTACATAGAAAGCACTATCTGAGGATGGATTTGGGTATAAATAACATCCACTTTCAAATTCATTTGTGTTTAAAGAAGCGTTGCTAAAAACAATTTTGAATCGGTTTGTTGCTACTGAATTTGGAACAGTACTATCAACAGAAAACGGATAAATAGTTTCTGTGTTTCCATTTAGTAACGTGTAATTCTGTGTGTAGGTATCCAATAAATAAGGTGTTGGTCCTGAGTAGTTTTCTAAAGTAGTTTTCAAAGTATAATTAGTAGCTCTGAATTTAGTCGCGTACAATTGAATTTCTTCGTTGTTTACTGGAAATTGACGCGATTCAATACTACTTAAACTACCATTATTTGAAGTTGCTAAATCTTCATCTAAATTACCTAGTTTGCCCGCATCATTTGCATCGATTCCATTGTTTGAATTAGGATTAAAAACAAGTACCAAACCATCTAAATCAATACCATTAGAATGCATGCTGACTTTTAAAAGTGCTAAATTTGAATTCTCTTGACGGAATACATTTTCATTTGTTGTTAAATGTTTATCAGCTTCTAAAAAAGTAAGTGAGGCTGCATTAGTAGTAGCGTCTTTACGAATAAAAGCAGCTTGGCCTGGCTGTAAATATTTGTTAGCAGAAGAAGCAATAATACTGTTTACACCGTTTTGAACATCCACAGAAACATAAGCACCTCTTGTGTTTTGTGTTGGATCCCAAACATAGCAATACTGAGTTGCAAGTCCTGAAGAAGCATCTAAAACTGACTTCAAATCTACAGGTGCTTGATACGGATTTCCTATTAAACTGTATCCATTCGCTGCTTGATTTAAAGCAGCACCCGAAAGTGTTTTAGAACCTTTAAACAAAGTTCCTGTAGCTCTAAGGGTTGTTGGAGTTGGAGTAGGAGCATTGTTATTTAAATCAATCGAACGATCGCCACGCACCATCAAACGATAGGGCGAACCTGCACTTAATAAATTGGTGTCTGTGTTGGCAATGGTAGTCCATTGACCAGTCGAATTATTAAATCCAAATAAAGAAGCATTGGTAGTTTGTGTAGCGTCAAAACCATTACTTCCAGAAGAGGAACCTGTAATATGTGTTCCGAAACCAGGTTTAGGATTCATATTATTAGCATATAAAACAGAGGAATTATTTGCACCTTCTTGCCAGTTTGCCTTGATAGAAGTAGACGTTGTTACCGAAGAAGTAAGAAATCTAAAGGCACGTTTTGCAGGAATGTAACGTTCTGTGGTTACATTGTCAGCATTCACTAAAGAACCTGTAATTGCTCCTAAAACTCCAGTTCCTGTTTCATCGGATTTAAAAGTAACAGATTTAGATCCAAAATCGGCAGTTCCAGCTATAGTTAAGGAAGCATTTGGTGCGATTTGTAAAGTTCCTGTGTTTTCAATGGTTAATGTTTTTCCTGCACCTAAAGTAAAATCAACATTAAGTGTTGGTGCATTTGGGGTACTTGTATTAATAATCACGTCATCTGTGCTTGTTGGCACCGTATTATTAGACCAATTAGAAGCCACATTCCACGCGGTACTTGTAGTTCCTACCCAAGTATTGGAAGGAACTAATACTTCAATACTTATAGTAGTGCTACCTGTACCATCGGCATTACTAGCAGTTACTGTATAAGTGGTATTGGCGCTTGATACAGTTGGAGTACCTGTAATAACACCCGTAGCAGCATCCATACTTAAACCAGTTGGTAAAGTAGGTGTAATGGTATAACCACCACCAGTACTATTAAGTGATATTTTACGAATTTTATGATTTCCTAAATCTGCTATATAAAAAATATTATTGGCTGAATCATAAGATACATCATAAGGTTTATTAAAAGTAGCCGTTACACCTTCAGTAGCGCCTTGTGTATCACTCCCAGCTAAAGTAGTAACAACTCCTGCCGATGTAACCTTACGTATTTTATTACCTTCAAACTCTGCAACATATATATTTCCATTACCATCTATTGACATTCCTGAAGGACCATTAAAACTTGCAGCTGTTCCTGTTCCATCTGTTGAACCAGTTAATCCACTACCAACAAATGTCGATACAACGCCAGCCGGGGTTATTTTTCTTATTTTTTGATTTAATTCGGACACAAACAAATTGTTGCTTGAATCTATTACCATTCCGAGTGGAAATTTAAAACTAGCAGCAGTTCCTGTTCCGTCTGCTGACCCATTTAGTCCGCTACCTGCAAATGTAGTAACAACGCCAGCCGGAGTTATTTTTCTTATTTTATGATTACCATTATCAGTAACATACATATTATTACTTGAATCTAATACCATTTCAGCAGGGTAGTAAAAACTTGCTGCAGTTCCTGTTCCATCTGCTGACCCTTGTCCGCTACCTGCAAATGTAGTAACAATACCTGCAGGAGTTATTTTTCTTATTTTATGATTATTATTATCAGCAACATAAATATTTCCTGATGCATCCAAAAGTAAAAAGATTGGATGATTAAAACTTGCAGCAGTTCCTGTTCCATCTGCGTAACCTGCTGAACCACTCCCAGCAAAAGTAGTAACAACTCCAGCCGCGGTAATCTTACGTATAAGATTGTTGTTCCAATCAGCAACATAAACATTACCCGATGCATCTATTGCTGTACTACTTGGATTATTAAAACTAGCGGCCGCCCCTGTTGCATTTATAGAACCAACAGAGCCACTTCCTGCAAAGGTTGAAGTACCTGAAGTGCTTGGAGCTGAAACGGCACCACCTGTATTGATAGGAGTTACCGCACTGATTGCAGTTCCTTTATTAAATGTATATGCACTTGGTGTGTAGCTAATAACCGGTGGTACTAATAATACTACAATACTAATAGTAGTGCTACTTGTACCGGTTGAATTAGATGTAGTTATAGTATAAGTGGTGTTGGCACTTGCTACAGTAGGAGTTCCTGTAATAACACCAGTAGCAGCATCCATACTTAAACCAGTTGGTAAAGTGGGTGTAATGGTATAACCACCACCTGTTGCTATTTTACGAATCTTATGATTATAGTAATCTGCCACATATAAATTGTTGCCAGTTGCATCTAATACCATGCCCTTAGGTCCTGAGAATGAAGCAATTGTTCCATCTGCACTTCCTGTTGAACCGGTTCCTGCTATTAAAGAAACAATACCAGATGTACTGATTTTACGAATTTTGTGGCTACCTACTTCTGAAACATATAAATTACCAGATGCATCAATTGTAATTCCTTCTGAATAATTAAAGGTAGCTGTAGTATATGTTCCATCAGCAGAACCATAGGTACCAGGAGTACCTGCATATCTTGTAACAAGTCCTGCTGGAGTAATTTTAAAAATAAGCTCCCCACTTGTAACATATAAATTTTTGCTTGCATCTATAGTTATCCCTTTTGGCCATTGAAAGCTAGCTGTAGTTCCAGTTCCTTCAGAGTTTGCAAATGCACCGCTTCCAGCAAATGTTGTAACCACCCCTGATGAGGTAATTTTTCTTATTTTTCGACTATTTTCCTCACAAACATATAAATCATTGGTGCTTTTATCAATAGTGATTCCTTCAATTAAATCAAAACTTGCTGCACTTCCTGTTCCATCTACAGATGCCTTAGTACCACTACCTGCCAATGTAGTAACAACTCCCGCTGGAGTTATTTTTCTTACTTTATAACCTTGACGATCGGCAACATAAAGGTTTCCTGTTGTATCGAACACTAAACCACCAGGAAAATTAAAACTTGCTCCAGTTCCTGTTCCATCTACAGAGTTAACAGTACCACTACCTGCAAATGTTGTAACAACACCAGCCGAGGTTATTTTTCTTATAAGACAATTAGAACGATCTGCAACAAAAAGATTTCCTGATGCATCCATTGTAACATCGTTTGGAAATTTAAAACTAGCTGCAGTTCCAGTTCCATTTGAAGAACCAATAGAACCACTCCCTGCAAAGGTTGAAGTAGTAGTTGAGGTAATCGCACCACCAGTATTGGTAGGTGTTAAAGAGCTGATTGCAGTTCCTTTATAAAAAGTATGTGCACTTGGTGTATAACTAATGTTTGGTGCTGGTAAATAAGTAGTAATGGCACCCGACACCGCACTTTTTACTTCAGTACAAGGATTAGTTACTACACAATAATAATATTCTGTTCCTACTACAGCAGTTGTTGGCGTATAGCTTGCACTTGTTGCACTAGCAATAATACTACCACCTGTAGTGGTTGCTGTGGTATTGCGATACCACTGGTAACCTAAGGTAGCTGTACCTGTAGCTGTTACTGATATAGCTGTTGCAGTTGTATTTTGTGCTACATTCTGCGTAGTCGTAGCAGGCTGCCCAGTAATAGTTACTGAACCCGGTGCTGGGTTAATAGTTACTGTACCCAAAGTGCTAATAGCATTGCAATGAACTCCGTTGCTAATACGTGCATAAACCGTATGCTGCCCACTAGCTACAGTAAAAGTAGTAGCGGTAGCATAAGTAACACCATCGATACTAAATTCCACATCATTATCTTTAATCACCACATTTTTTATAGAATGATAATTGTTTGACCCTCCGCATCTTGCTGCCATCGCATAATGCCAACTACTTTTGTTATCGGTAGCATATTCTGCTGGCAACTGATAATTGGTACAAATCGTAGTACCACCATATACAAGGGTTAGTAGTCCGCTTTGTGTTACAGATAAAGAAACGCTTTTGTAACTATTAGAATTCAATCCACTTACAGTATAGGATTGAACCGCAGTTTTATTCCAATATATTTTAATGGTATTGCTAAACTCACTAAAACCAATAGCCAAACCACTATTTACCATTCCTGCCTCTGCCGGAGTACCTGCAGTACCTGCAGTATTTAAATTTCCATAGTTAAAACTAATTCCATCTGCTCCGGTTCCTCCTCCTATAAACATATCATAGCTTGCAGAAAAAGCATTGGGCTGTGCTAAAATGGTACCAAAATCAATATAACCAGCTATGCCATTAGTATTTGATGTAAGCACTAAATCACCTGCACCAAAATAAGGGGTGAAAGAAGTACCTAAACCTCCCACTGAAGCACCACCAAATTGACTATTGGTTAGAGGAAGATTGATTAAATCGTATGGAGATGATAGACCTGTAGATACATTGCTAATTGTAATTGTACCACCTGATAAAGTTGCACAAGTAGTAGGGCTTGTAGAAGCTACAGTTGCCGTAATATCTGGCGTATAAGAAATGGTTGCCGTACCCACTTGAAAAGTATTTGGGCAATGAACCCCATTGCTTTGACGAGCATAAACCGTATGCAGCCCGTTAGCTACACCAGTAATAGTAGTAGCTGAAGTATAAGTAACATTATCTGTACTATATTGAATATCGTTGTCTTTTATTACTACATTTTTTACAGAGTGGTAATTTGTTGACGCTCCGCATCTTGCAGCAAGAGCGTATTGCCAGCTGCTTTTGTTATCCGTAGCGTAAGCTGCTGGTAATTGGTAGTTGCTACAAATAGTAATACCACCATGCACAATGGTAATTTTTCCATCTTGTGTTATAGTTATAGCAACTGATTTATAACTTCCTGAATTTACGCTTGCACTATAAGATTGAAGCTCATTTTTATTGTAGAAAATTTTAATGGTATTGCTATAGTCGCTAAAGCCAATAGCCAAACCACTGTTTACCATTCCAGATTCAGCGCCACCTAAACTACCAGAAGTGTTTAATACCCCATAGTTAAAACTCAATCCATCTCCTCCATTTCCCCCTCCTACAAACACATCATAGTTTGCAGAAAAAGCGTTGGGCTTTGCTACAGTGCTGCCAAAAGCAATATAACCTGCTATGCTACTAGTAGGTGATGTAAGCACTAAATCACCTGAACCCCAGTAAGGGTTGAAAGAAGTACCCAAACCACCAAAAGTAGAACTACCACCTTGATTATTAGTCAGACTAAGATTTATTAAATCGTATGGAACTGCATTATGCGTTACATTGCTAATTGCAATAGTACCACTAGCTGTACAAGTAGTAGGGTTGGTAGGCGTTAGCGTTCCAGCAACAGATAACCCAGTTATTGTAGTAGTGCCAAAACTTTTAGTTGTATTATAAACGGCATTATAAGCAGCATCACCAATTCGGGCATATACATCATAAGTGCCTGCGCTTAAATTAGAAAATGTAGAAGTAGTATTATAATGAGTGCCATCTACGCTATATTGCATAGGTGTTTGATCTCTTATTACAACATCATTGATAGCATGCAAATTATTTAAACCTCCGCATCTTGCTGAAAAACCGTATTGCCAGTTACTTTTATTATCGGTAACATAAGCAGCCGGCAACTGATAGTTGGTGCAATAAGTCATACCGCCATAGGCAAGTGTAAGTTGTCCACTTGTGGTAATATATAAAGAAACTGACTTCCAGTTACTATTATTTAATGTGCCAACTACATTATAAGATTGAAGCAGAACGTTGTTATAGTATATCTCTATTTTATTAGAATAATCATGAAAGCTAATAGATAAGCCACTAGATATCATTCCAGCTTCACCATAGGTGCCTGCACTGGTGTTTACCACACCATAACTAAAAGCAGTACCATCTGCGCCAGTTCCATTACCAACATACAAACCAAAACTTGCATCAAAAGCAACAGGTTTTAAGGAAGTATTGGCAAAAGTGATAAACCCATGCGTACTATTCGTAGGTGGTGTTAGCTGCAGATAGTGAGGGTTACCAGAAGTAAAAGTAGGTGTCCAATTTATCCCCCCAACTACAGCACCCGAAGGCAGCGCAGATAAATCGCTGTTTACTAAATTGTAAGGTGTAGCTCCTGCTGTAAGGTTAACAGATAGGCTACCGGTACCCTGACAAATAGCAGAAGTTGGAGTAACACTGCCCGTTATTGTCGGTGGTGTTTGTGAAAACGCACCCAGAGAAAATACAAAAATTGACAGTCGCAGCATAAATTGCAAATAGTTTGTAAACATAAACATCGATTTAATAGATTTATTTGCAAATTAAATATTTATTCTACGGGTATTTTTTTTATTGCAGTCTCAAAAACCGTTTTTAGCAGTCTTGAATATTGCAAAATACTGAAAAACAATTGTTTGAAATGTGTAAAAATGGAATTGACCAATTTAATCGCAAAAAAAAATAGGGGTAAAAAAGTATTGCTTGTACTTTTTTACCCCAACTATTTATCGGTATTTACGGATAAAAGAAAACTTAGTCTAAAAATTTTTAAGAATGAACGCTATGATTTGGTTATTTCATCACGATAAAATCCTGGGTTTAATCCTGTGAATTCTTCAAAAGCATTATAAAAAGGTTGTTTGCTACCAAAACCACATTCAGAAGCAATTGCCTGAGTTTTAATTGGTTTGTATTGGTCATCATCAAAACATTTTTTCACCTCTTCTACACGGAATTTATTATTGAAATTATTAAAGCTACGATAACCATATTTTTTTAGTAATAAAGCAATGTCTCTTTGAGATATACCCATTTTTTTAGCGATAAATTCGACTTTAAGGTTGGAGTCTAAATAGGGTTTTTCAGTTTCGTAAAACAATACTAACCTACTATACAATTCATCTTTTGTATCCGTAAAATCATTATTTGATTTGGTACTTGACGGCTTTTCGGTTATTACCTCGGTATTTCTAGAATTGTTTTCGTCTTTGTATTTTTTTATCAATACCGTATAAGCATTTTTGTTTTCATGGTACAACCTATTGCGTTGCCGCAAAAGATAAAGCACAATTAGAAGTGCAATCAATAGCAAAAAAATGATTTTATATCTAAGAGTACTAATCTGTCCTAGATTTTTAATTTCCAAATCCTTCTTTTTCGTTTGGTATTTTTTCTCTAGTTCTAGTATCGATTTTGTTTTTTCAATTGTTAACAAAGAATCCTTTAATTTATTTAATTGATTAGAATAATAATAGGCCTTCTTATAATCTCCTGAACTTTCATATACTTCTATTAATGTAGGAAGTATCATTAGAATTAGGTTTTTCTGATTCGTTTTTTCTACTATTTTCAAGGTCGTTAAAAAATAACTTTCAGAAATTGCATATTGTTTTTTTTTAGCAAATAAATTACCTAAAGCAAAATTAGACATCACAATGCCATCCTGATATTTTTTGTTTGTAGTAACCGCTAGAACTCTTTTGTAAATTACTTCTGCTTCATCAAATTTATTTTGATCGAAATAAATATTAGCTATATTGTAATTCAGTCTCAACCGCTCCATATCATCGGTTTCCTTTGGCATTAAATCTAGGGCTTGGTTGTACATTTTAACCGCCTTTTCAGGATTGCTCTTTTTGTAATTTATTCCAAAATTTTGTAATACAGAATATTGTTGGATAGAGTCTTTTCTAATTTCAGCAATTTTTAATGCTTTGCGATAATAATAATTGGATTTATCAATAATTTTTAAGCAGGCAAAATTAACACCTAACTCATTATTGACTCTACTCATCGCATAGGTACTATCTTTAGATTCAAATATTTTCAATGCCTCTAAATAATAATTTTGACTCTTTTTATAATCCCCTTCCTCATTCATTATGTTGCCATACAATTCGATTAAGATTCCTTTTTCAAATTCTTTTTTTCTATTTCCGAAAGTGGTTATGGCTCTAGAAATGTAGGGTTTAGCTTCTTTAAGATATTTGTAATCAACGTTTCCATATAATCGAAGTAATGTTTCAGCAATAGCCAATGAATCAGGAATTCTAGATGCAACTTCTCTTATCTTTTGACCAGTTATACAAACGGAGTCCATTATATCAAGTTTTGAAAAAGCACGATGTTTAAGTTGATAAATAACCAATTGTTTTTTGTCATTAATAGCTTTCTTTGAAGACAGATAGAGTAGTTTATTGGCAATTTGAAGTGTAGAATCAGGATGTTTTTTTAGAATGTTTTCAGCTTTGACTATTAATCCATCTGTTGAGGGATCTGAATTACTAATAAGGTCACATGAAAAATTTATCGAAACTAAAAGTAGTGAAAGAAAATTTGTTAAACAACGAGGGAGATTGTTTTTCATTTTTTATTATTTTTTATGTTGTAAACTAACCAATACCTAGTTTCACTATTGAAATATTCTAAGTAGGTTTAATTTTTTACTTATATAAGCATAAGTTGAATTAACTAAAAACAAATATATTATTTTTTTAATATCTTATTGTATTCTAATAATTAAATATTTGAATAAAAACCATTAATAAATTCGCAATTAACTAAATTACTTTAATTTTTGGATTAACTTTCAACAATTCTTCAAGGAACAAGTCCTCTTGTTTCGGAGAAATATAAATATCATCAAAACTATTGTAATGAATAATTAGCCCTTTGGTATTTAAAGCGGGTTTGAAAGTTACTGGAACAATTATACCCGAATGATGCGTTATTTTCTTAATCGAATCTATTGCAATGGAACCTCGAAATGGCCCCGAATTATAAAAGATTTTATTTTCTTTCAGGATGTATTTCGTGTCCAATAAAATCCACACCAACGTTAGAACGATTGTAATCGTAATAACATTAAAAATATAAATTGACGGTTCTTGAGCTTCTGGTTTTTTAATGAAGATTACTATAAAAAGTCCAATAGCGATTAACCACAATAGAGCAGTTGAATAGCTATTTTTTGAAGAAACAAACGTTTTCATTTTAGAATGATTTCGTCATCGATAATGCAAGTCCAGTACTTGGAGGAACAAAACGGCAAACACCACCCGCGCAAACTAAACCACCACGTTGGCGTCCGTAACTCAAAGCAATTCGAGTACTTCCTTTGGTATAGGCGCTTCCAATATTGTAAAAGTGAATTTTAAATTTGTCGGTTACATCATCAATTAAATTAGATGTTTCGTCATACCCATAATTATACATGTCTGAAACATAAAATGACCATTTGGCATTAGGACTGTATTCTACAAGTAAAGCCGCCCAATTTTTTCTGTCTGAATCAGCCCACATGTGCTCCGCTGCAATTTTTATAGATTGGGTTCCCGATAATTTATAAGTGATTTCTGGAGCAATAATATACGTGTTTACTTGAACATTCAATGCCGCTGCTATTAATTTATGGTCGTAATATTGATTGATGAAAACAACGCTTCCATGTAAATTAGAATTGAATTTCTTGGAGATTTCAACATTGTAATCAGAAAAATATTTTTTTCCAGTTGCTAAAAAATCGGTTCT
>CALPQA020000024.1 GCA_943325595.2 Auritidibacter sp. Marseille-P8566 | reverse complement strand
TAGGTTACTTTTGAAGTCATTATTGGGCTTGTTTTACGGTTAAATCAGCATCATAATTCAGGATATAAATTCCTTTGTTGCTATATCCTCCCGAACTGTTTTTGATGTAATCAAATTTGTTTTCAATTTGTTCTGTAGCACTGTTTTCAATAGTTTCCTCAAAATTTTTATCTTGTGATAATCGCAACATCGTATCAAAAGTCAAATCGAAACCTCGAGTTGCAAACTGATTTGGGAATACCTTATTGTCTTTTTTAAATGCAGCACTAAAGAGTTTGGCTTCAGGCGTTTCGTTTTCACGAACCAATGATGGATAAAGCATTTTTAATTTTATTAAACGATTTAAATCAATTTCATCAAAATCCAATGTAGGATTGGCTTCTAAAATAACCAATTGGATTTGGTATTCTGACATTAAACCCAGCATTGCACTAGTTGAAGCTAGTATAACTCCCGTTTTTTGAGAATCTAAAATAACGTAATTTAATTTATTTTTGACAAATACTTTACGCAAACTGTCTTTTACAACGCTTCCTTTTTCATTAAAACCAACCAATTTAATTTGCTTTTTATTTTTAATGAAAAAATCTCTAACGGTACTTTTTTTAGGGTCGATAATGGCAACCGTATTTCCGTCTTTATTGTTCAAATAGGATAACATTGCCGTTCTCAAATTGTCATTTGAAGGCATCGATTGGTACAAATTATTAAATGATTTTCCGATCTCCTTTGACAATGGAGAAATTACAGGAACGTTATTACTTCCAACTAATTCGGCTAATTTCTCTACATTAGTTTGATAAAAAGGACCAATAATTGCATCGGCATTTTGAAGGTTATTTTGTTGCACTAACGAAGCTATTGCTGAAGAATTCTTAGTTTCTTCGGAATCTAAAATTCGCACATTGATATTCAAACCCATCACTTTTGCCGAATCAATGGCCATTAAAACTCCAGAATAAAAATCCAAAGTCATGTTCATGAATTTGTCTTTTTTCAATTTTGAAGCCACCGAATTCAAACTGTCATTTTCAATTTTAGAAATATTGAAAGGCAATAACAAAACCAATTCTTTAGTTCTTTGAGAAGTGGTACTTTTAGTTAATTTGGAAAGTACTTTATTCGATTTTACTTCTTCCGCAACAGCGATTGAAGTTTTTGCTTTGGAAGGTTCTTTTGGAGTAGCTTTTGAAGTTGCTTTTCCACTCACAAGTAATTTGAAACCAATTGGCAAACCCGAAACAATTTCCGGATTCAACTGCTCTAATTGTTCTACGGTCAATCCGTATTTATTTGCAATAGCGTATTTTGTTTCCTTTGGCAAAACCTCATGATACATCACTTTATCAGTTTGTTTTATAGGAACAATGGTAACACTTTTTGATGGAATTGTAATTAGCTGCCCAATTTTCAAACCTTCTTTTAAAGCGTCTTTATTGGCCGCTTCTAAATCCTCAACAGAAACCGAATACAATTTCGAAATACTATACACCGTTTCTTTCGCAACTACTTCGTGCGTTTTAGCTTTGGAAGTTGGTATTAGACTTTTTACCTCCTTTTGAGTTGGTGGAGGAATTAGAAGTACCGAATTTAATTGAACCCCACTTTGAGCGTCTGGATTCAATTTATAAATGTCAAATGGAGTGACTTTGTATTTTTGAGCAATTTGCGTTATTGTTTCTCCTTTGAGAACTGTATGTTTCAAAAATTTTCCTTGTTGTGCAAAAACACATGTAGAAATTACTAAAGCCGAAACACAAATCGCTAAAAAATACTTCATACTATTGTTTTAAAATTATTCCCACTCTATTGTTGCTGGTGGTTTTGAGCTGATATCATACACGACACGGTTAACGCCACGTACTTTATTGATAATATCGTTAGAAACTTTCATTAAGAAATCATACGGTAAATGTACCCAATCTGCGGTCATTCCATCTGTAGATTCTACTGCACGAAGCGCGACTACTTTTTCGTAGGTACGCTCATCGCCCATTACTCCTACACTATTTACGGGCAATAAAATTGCTCCTGCTTGCCAAACTTTATCATACAATCCCCAAGATCGTAATCCGTCTATAAAGACAGCATCAACTTCTTGCAAGATACGAACTTTTTCAGGAGTAATATCGCCTAAAATACGAATTGATAGTCCAGGACCTGGAAAAGGGTGCCTGCCTAATAATGCAGCGTCGATTCCTAAGGTTGCTCCTACTCTTCGCACTTCATCTTTGAATAACATTCTAAGTGGTTCTACAATTTTCAGTTTCATATAATCTGGCAAACCACCTACATTGTGATGTGATTTTATTGTTGCCGAAGGTCCTTTTACCGAAACCGACTCGATAACGTCAGGATAAATGGTTCCTTGAGCCAACCATTTCACGTCTTCTATTCGATTTGCTTCATCATCAAAAACTTCAATGAAAACTCTACCAATTGCTTTTCTTTTTAATTCTGGGTCTTCAATTCCTGCCAAAGCGTCCAAAAAGCGTGCCGAGGCATCCACTCCTTTTACATTTAAACCCATTCCTTTATATTGTTCTAAAACATCTTCGAATTCGTTTTTTCGCAATAATCCGTTATTTACGAAAATACAATACAGATTTTTACCAATAGCTTGATGCAATAAAACTGCCGCCACCGTTGAATCTACACCTCCTGAAAGTCCTAAAACTACTTTGTCATTTTGTACTTTTACTTTTAATTCTGCTACCATTTCTTCTACGAAAGCATTGGGTGTAAAAGTTTGAGGCACATCAGCAATTTTCACCAAGAAATTCTCCAACATTTGTTTTCCATCTGTAGAATGAAAAACTTCTGGGTGGTACTGAATTGCATAGGTAGTTTCGCCTTCTATTTTATAGGCTGCAAATTCGACATCGTGCGTGCTTGCTAATTTTATTCCGTTGGTTGGCAACGCCTTAATGCTGTCACTATGACTCATCCAAACTTGAGAATTTTCAGAAACGCCTTCAAAAAACACTTCATTTTCTTTTATAAAAGTCAAATTGGCTCTACCGTATTCTCTTGTATTGGAAGCCGCCACTTCACCACCACTAAAATGGGCTAAATATTGCGCTCCGTAACAAACGGCGAGTACTGGTAATTTTCCTCTAATTTGGGATAAATCAGGATGTGGCGCATCTTCTGAACGAACAGAGAATGGGCTTCCACCAAGAATTACCGCTTTATAACTTGATAAATCACTCGGAATGTGATTGTAGGGAAAGATTTCGCAGAATATATTTAACTCGCGAACTCTTCTTGCAATAAGCTGTGTGTATTGCGATCCGAAATCTAAAATAAGTACGTTGTGTTGCATGCGCAAAATTACTTTTTAAATTTGGAATTGAAAAATGGAATTTTGATATTTTGAAAAAAATTTCAAATAGAAGTAAAAAAGTATTTTTTTCAATTCAATCCATTAAATACTATTTTCGCTAAAAAATCGTTACTATTAATTATAAATATAAAACACAAAAAATAATTTATTTTTGTGAAAGCAATAAAAAAAATTGCAAATTTGTACACTTACTAAAACAAACACATTGCTATGATTTTAAACATCCTACTTCAAGCCAATCCTGTTGCAGATACCCTTGCAAATACTGCTACAAATCCAGACATGAATGTTAGCGTGACTGAAAATATTTCCTATTTAGACTTTTTGCTAAAAGGGGGAATCATGATTATTCCTATCATTTTACTTTTGTTTTTTTGTGTATATATAATTATCGAAAGGTATTTGTCAATCAAAAAAGCTACCCGTCAAGATGCTAGTTTAATAAATGATGTTAAAATCCAATTGAAATCAGGGAAAATTGACAATGCTGTTATGATGTGTAGTCGCGAAAATACCGCTTCTGGAAATATTATGAAAAGTGGTATTTCGATTATTGGCAGACCCATTAGCGAAATTGAATCCGTGATGGAACGCACCGCCAACGTTGAAATTGCAGAAATGGAAAAAGGATTAGGACATTTAGGATTGATATCTGGAATTGCTCCAATTTTAGGTTTTATCGGAACGATTTCAGGGGTTATCAAAATATTTCATACCATTTCAAATACAGGGAATTTAAATATTCAAACTATTTCTGGAGGGTTATATGAAAAAATGATTAGTAGCGGCGCAGGACTTGTAGTGGGCGTTGTTGCCTATTCTGCTTACCATTTATTCAATATGATGATTGATAGTTTTTCGCTTAAAGTGCAAAAACAAACCTTAGAAATTATCAACGTAATTCAACAACCTTAATTATGGCAATTAAAAGAAATAAGCGATTTCACGCAGAAATTCCGACATCGTCTTTGAGCGATATTATGTTCTTTTTGTTTTTGTTTTTCTTGATTATTTCTACTTTGGCCAATCCAAATGTGATTAAATTGACCTTGCCAAAAGCAGCTACAAACGAAACTACAAATAAAGACCACATCAGTTTATCGGTTACAGAAGATAAATTGTATTATATTGACAAACAAGAAGTTCCGTTCGATCAATTAGAGCAAACATTATACGATAAAACTACGGCTAACAATGACAAAACAGTCGTGGTTCGGGTTCCTGCTGACAACAAAGTACAAGATTTAGTCGATTTGATGCAATTGGGCGTAAAATTGAAATTGAATTTTGTGATTGCTACTTCTAAATAATTACCAAAATGATTAGAACCTTATTATTAATTGCATTGGGAGGCGGAATCGGGAGTGTTTTTCGATATTTAACTGCTGTTTTGGTGCAAAAATATTATGCTTCTGTATTTCCATTGGCAACATTCATTACAAATGTTTTAGGCTGTTTCCTAATTGGAATCGCCATCAGTTTATTAGAAAAAAATGACTTGGTAAATTCCAATTTAAAATGGTTTTTTATCACTGGATTTTGCGGTGGATATACTACATTTTCGACTTTTGGACTTGAAAATATCAATTTACTTCAAAACAATAATTCAGGATTGGCTTTTGTTTACATCGGTTTAAGCATAATTACGGGATTATTTGCAGTTTGGTTAGGGCTAATTGTTGCAAAATAAAATTGTAAGAACATGTTAAAATGTTTCTATTTTGTGAAAAAAATGTAACTTCGCGGTCTATGAAAAATTTAGATATTCAAGCGATTAAGTTGTTATTGGCAACTCCAAAAAAAATTGTAATCATTCCGCATCGCAACCCTGACGGAGATGCTATGGGTTCTACTCTAGGATTGTATCATTTTTTGCTAAAATTAAACCACCAACCGATAGTAATTTCTCCAAACGAATTTCCTGAATTTTTAGATTGGTTGCCTGGTTCAGAAACCGTTTTGACCTATGAAAAACACAAAGAGCAAACCACGAAAATCCTACAAGAAGCAGACTTACTTTTCACGTTAGATTTTAACGCTTTGCATCGTGTTGGAGAAATGGAAAATATTTTGAAAGAACTCACTTCTCCTTATATAATGATTGATCATCATCAAAAACCAGATGATTATGCAGCCTTCATTTATTCGGATACACAGTTTGGATCTACCTGTGAAATGCTTTACAATTTCATTGAATTTCTAGACCAAACCCATTTAATCGACAAAACAATAGGAACTTGTATTTACACTGGAATTTTAACCGATTCTGGGTCGTTCCGTTTTCCAAAAACAACAGGAAAAACGCACCGAATTGTAGCAAGTTTAATTGATTTGGGAGTAGAAAACACATTGATTCCTAATTTACTTTTCGACAATAATTCTTATAATCGTTTGCAATTATTGGGCAAAGCATTACAAAACATGAAAGTAATGTCGGAATTTTGTACGTCATATATCACGCTATCACAAACAGAATTAGATAGTTTTGAACACATTAAAGGCGATACTGAAGGAATTGTAAATTATGGTTTGACAATAAAAGGCATTATTTTTACAGCCATTTTTATCGAAAATACAGACGAGAAAATTATAAAAATATCGTTCCGCTCTCAAGGTGCTTTTGATGTAAATCAATTTGCAAGAGACCATTTTAGCGGAGGCGGACACATCAATGCTGCTGGAGGAAAATCAGATTTATCTCTGGAAGAAACTATCAAAAAATTTGAAAGTTTGGTAACTCAAAACACACAATTAAATGAAAAAAATTAAGCAATTCATTCTTGTTATCGTTGGAATTTGTGCCATTTCAAGCTGTAGCCAGCAAAAAGCAAGAAGACCCATTTCTCAATCTTCGGGGACTTTCATGAAAGAATCTGCCGAGCGCAATAAAAAGCTCATCGCAACCGAAGAAGCCCGAATTGACTCCATCATAAAAAGCAATCCTGAAATGAATTATATCACTTCAAACAAAGGCTATTGGTATTCGTATGAAAGCAAAAATGAATTGGATACTTTGCGCCCAAAAAAAGGAGATATCGCTTACTTTGATTATGAAATCAAAGATCTAAAAGGTAATATCATCTATTCGCAATTGGAATTAAAACCGCAGATTTATCACGTTGACAAAGAACAAAAAATATTGATTGGTTTGCGTCACGGAATAAAATTAATGCACAAAAAGGAAAAAGTCACTTTTCTTTTCCCTTCGCATGTAGCCTATGGTTACCACGGTGACGAAAGAAGAATTGGAACCAACGAACCAATTATTTGTACCGTAACCTTGAACGATTTTCAACCTGAAGACAAAGTAATAACAGAAAAAAAATAATCAAAATGACCAAAAAATTAGTAGCATTACTCCTTATTATATCTGGATTCGTTTCTTGTAAAGACGCCCATAGCAATTTGAAAGATGGCTTGTATGCCGAAATAGTTACCAATAAAGGAACGATTTTAGCGCAATTAGAATTTGAGAAAACACCAATAACTGTGGCCAACTTTGTAACATTAGCAGAAGGAAATAATACGTTTGTAAGTGAGCAATTCAAAGGGAAACCATTTTACAACAATCTTAAATTTCACCGAGTTATTGCCGATTTTATGATTCAAGGTGGCGATCCACTAGGTGATGGTTCTGGAGATACAGGTTACAAATTTAAAGATGAAATCACCGATTTAAAATTCGACACCGGAGGATTATTGGCAATGGCAAATTCAGGTCCTGGAACTAACAGCAGTCAGTTTTTCATTACCCACAAAGAAACGCCATGGTTGAATGGATTGCATACTATTTTCGGTCATGTGGTTGAAAATGGAATGGAAACCGTAAACGCAATTGTGCAAAATGACGACATTAAATCCATTACAATTATTAGAAAAGGAGAAGCTGCGAAAAAATTTGATGCCGTAAAAGTTTTTAGTAATTTTTATGCCAATGAGGCTGAAAATATCAAAAAACAAGCACAACTTGACGCAATAAACAAAAAGGAATACATTGCAAAATACAAACCTATAATTGAGGCTAAAGTAGCTTCTTTCAAAGCGTTAAAAGCAACTGCAGCAACAACCAAAAGTGGCTTGCAATTCAAAATTATCAAAAAAGGAACTGGTAAAAAACCTGAAAACGGAGCTACTATTTACATTCATTACGCAGGATTTTTAGAAGATGGAACGTTATTTGATACGAGCATAGAATCCGTTGCCAATGCCTTCGGGAAATTTGACCAACGCAGAGCCGATGCCAAACAATATACACCAATTCCTTTTCAAGCGGGTAAAAAAGACGGAATGATTTCTGGTTTTATTGAAGGATTAGAAAACATGGCTTTTGGAGACAAAGCCGTATTGTTTATCCCAACCAATCTTGCCTATGGAGAAGCCGGTGCAGGTGGTGTAATTCCGCCAAATGCAAACATTATCTTTGAAGTAGAATTATTAGAAAGCATGCCCAATTAAATAAAATAAAAAGGGACAAAACCTGAACTCCCTGCACAATGCAAAATAAGTAAGGCGCATTTAACATAAACAAAAATGAAATTTAAAGTCTTGTTTTTATTGTTCTTTGGAATAACAACCTCAATTTATTCTCAAAAAACTAAAAAAGTTGTTGCTACTAAAAAACCAATTGCAACAGCTCAAAAATCTACTGTTGCTGCAAATGAAGGAATATTTGCAGAATTTGAAACTACTAAAGGTAAAATTGTAGTAGTATTAGAATACAAAAAAACACCTATTACGGTTGCCAATTTTGTTTCATTAATTGAAGGTACAAATACTTTCATTACTGATGAAAAACTAAAAGGAAAACCATTTTATAACGGATTGAAATTCCACAGAGTAATTAAAGATTTCATGATTCAAGGGGGTGATCCTGCTGGAAATGGTTCTGGAGGTTGTGGTTACAGCTTCAAAGATGAATTTATTCCTGAAATGAAATTTGACAAAGGTGGAATTCTTGCTATGGCAAATTCAGGTCCTGCAACCAATAGCAGCCAGTTTTTCATTACACATAAAGACACGCCTTGGTTGAACGGAAAACACACGATTTTTGGTCATGTCGTTTCAGGAATGGATGTTGTAAATGCAATCGTTCAAGACGATGTAATGCTAAAAGTGACCATTTCTAGAAAAGGTGCTGAAGCAAAAAAATTCGATGCGCCTAAAGTTTTCGCTAATTACTATGCCAACAAAGCGGGTGAGGATGCCAAACTATCAGCAGCGCAAGCAGAAGAAAGAGCCAAACAAGCCGCTATTGATGCGGAAGCAAAAAAAGCATACGATGCAAAATACGGTCCTGTAAAAACAGCCAAAGTAGCTGAATTAGCTGCAATAAAAGCTACTGCTACAAAATCAGAAACGGGTTTAGAATACAAAATTATTCAAAAAGGAGCTGGCGTAAAACCTGCTGACGGAGCGAATATTTTTATTCATTATGCTGGTTATCTTGAAGACGGTTCATTATTTGACAGTAGCTATGAAGAAGTAAATAAAACTTACGGGAAATTTGATCAAAACAGAGCGTCTCAAAATGGCTACCAACCTTTTCCTTTTCAATACGGTAAAAAAGACGGGTTGATTCCTGGATTTATTGAAGCAGTTAATGCAATGGCTTTGAACGATAAATTAGTAGCTTTCATACCTTCAAAATTAGCCTATGGCGAAAGAGGTGCTGGAAACGTTATTCCACCCAATGCAAATATCATTTTTGAAATCGAGTTGCTAGAAGGAGTTCCTCCTCCAGTAGCTAACGAAGCTAAAAAATAATACGTTTCAATACCAATAAAAAAGGTGTTTCAGAACTTTCTGAAACACCTTTTTTTTATGCTTATAAAATAAAATTACCCTTTAAACTTCCAGTCAAATTCGTCTTTATCGTTGATGATAGCACCAATTTCGAATTTCACCACCTCATCAAATTCCGTTTGAAAAATAATCCAATGGTCTTCATTGAAGTAATTCTCAAAAGTATCAAATTCTTCTTGCGTAAATTTTGTAATTCCCTTTTGCGCCAAGGCAGCTTTTACATCACTTATTTTTTTGCCAATGATTTTGTTACCAAACAATTCCATATCGGCGCTAGAAGCCACGATATAACCTAATTTAAAGTCCTCGTCTTTATAGAACGTCAAACGCATTTTTTGAGCATTGTAGGAAAAAATCACATTGTCGTCTTCGTCTTTGTAATTTCTGTTGGGTTTCCCATAAAGCGCAATTACATCGTTTTGTTTCATTCCGAAAATGAGTGTATCAATTCCGTTTTTTGGATTTATTTTCATGGTCAATTCTAAATTTTGTTGCTATTTGTGTGGCGGCAAAGTTCGGGAAGTTTTTTGAAAGATACACCACAATTCAAGGCTTGTTTCTTTTTTAGGAGCAGACACACTGTTTTTCCTTCACCTTCCCTCCCGCCATTCGCTGTATCTCTTGTGGCGAACCCCGCCACAACAGGATGCCGCTACTGTCGGGGCTAGAAAATATATTTTAACATTCTAACACAATTCCAAAAAAAAATAAACAAAAGTTTTGTTTTTATAAAATTTATACTAATTTTAACAAAAAATACAAACAATGTATTTCACCACGAAGTAAGATTCTTTTATTTCCTGGAACACACTGGCAAACATTCGCTTTGCCACGATTACCTCCCTCACAAAGCATGCGCAGGATTTTCAGTAAAACAAAAAAACGTTGTTTTATAGCAAATCACCTTTTTCAAAGTTTAAAACTTTGAAAAAGATTTTACATTCAAATTTAAAGAAATAGAATAAAACAGGGAAGCTGAAAACTGAATAGAGTAAGCAAACAAAAAAAGTGCAAAGTCAGCACGATAAACAAAGACACCAACCTAATGAAAACTATATTAAACATTGTATTGATTTTTTTGTTATTAACAGGTAATGTTGTTTTAGCTCAAGATTCACCTAGAAGTTGTGCAAATTCTGTGAGTTCATTTGATGAAATTATTAAGGGAAAAATAACGAGTCAAATTAAAACGGCTCATAATTATTTTATGAATTCAACTGATTCTGCGGCTGGTAATTCCTATGAGCAAAGAACAGCTAATTTTAACATAGCTGTAAAAAAGACATTTCAAGAATTTATGAAAGTCCGAAGAGAAGAATATCAAAAAACGATTTGTAGCTATTATAAAGAAGACTGGAATTCAACCCAAAGTTCTAGTTCAAGTTGGAGAACCATAACTTGTCAAACTGGTTTTATTTTAATTAGTAGTTCAATTAAAACAACAGGTCCAATTATAGATGGACCCCTTTTCACTTCAACTACAGTTAAATGGAAAACAGGTAGGCCTAAAACGTCTGTAGATATACAAGCAAAATATGACGAAAATTATATTGTGAAAATTATTATCGTAGAGCTTAATAAAGCTCAAATTGATCTCAATGCTACAGGAATTCCTACAGAAGTTCCACCATTCTTAGACTAAAAACGCGATAGCGTGCATTTGACATCCGTTCCAACAATTAATACTAAATAAAAAAAACTACTCTTGTCATGCTGAACTTGTTTCAACATCTAGAAAGTTAGAATCTGAAATAAATTCAGATTGACAAAGCAGGGTTAAATTCAGATAGACGAACAAAGTCG
>CALPQA020000023.1 GCA_943325595.2 Auritidibacter sp. Marseille-P8566 | reverse complement strand
TTATGAACATCCCGATATTAAAAAAGGATACCACCCTGATTGGAAAAGTTTGGTTTTTAATTATGGACGCAACGAGGTTCGATCTTTTTTAATAAGCAACGCCTTATTTTGGTTGCAACACTATCATGCCGATGCCTTGCGCGTAGATGCCGTTGCTTCTATGTTGTATTTAGATTACTCTCGAAACGATGGCGAATGGGAACCTAATATTTATGGAGGAAATGAGAATTTAGACACCATAAGTTTTCTAAAAGACTTTAACGAAGCAGTTTATGCCAATTATCAAGGTGTGCAAACTATTGCCGAAGAAAGTACTTCTTTTCCAATGGTTTCAAGACCAACATCTATAGGTGGGTTAGGATTTGGCATGAAGTGGATGATGGGATGGATGCACGATACATTAGAGTATTTTAAAAAAGATACCGTGTACAGAAAATACCATCAAAATGAACTTACTTTTTCGATGACGTACACTTTTACCGAAAATTTTATGTTGCCTCTTTCTCACGATGAGGTTGTATACGGAAAAAAATCGATTGCAGGTAGAATGCCCGGAGACGAATGGCAAAAATTTGCTAATTTGAGATTGTTGTACGGATATATGTTCATGCACCCAGGAACAAAATTACTTTTTATGGGTAGTGAATTTGGACAAAGTAGCGAATGGAATTTCGAAAGTAGTTTAGATTGGCATTTGCTTCAATATCCGTATCATGAAGGCATAAAAAACACAATAACTGATTTGAATCAATTGTATAAAAAACAACCTGCATTGTACCAAAAACAGTTCAGTCCTGAGGGTTTTGAATGGATCAATTATTCCGATCATCAAAATGCTGTGATTGCTTTTATTAGAAAAGGAAATGATCCTAAAGACGACATTATCGTTGTTTGTAATTTCACCCAAATCGTTAGAAATAAGTATCGCATCGGACTACCACGAACAGGAAAACTAAAAGAAATTTTTAATTCAGATTCCGAAAATTATGGGGGCAGCGGGGTTTCCAATGCTGATAAAATCAAAATAGAAACGTTACCTTATGATGGAAGAGACTTTTCAACTGAATTGCTATTGCCACCACTGAGCGTTATTGTCTTTAAAATAACTAATTAATCCCTGAAATTCTATAGAAATAGCGAGATTGGTTTGCCCAATTTTTAAAATGCTAATGGCGTGAATGTGAGTAGTTTTACTACAACGTTTTCGCAGAAATATTAATGAAATCAGTACTTTTTAAAGTATTTTCGTAAATTTGGAAAATCAGAATACGACCTAAATAAAGACCCAATAAAATGATTACAAATACGGAATTAGAATATAAAGGAGACTTATATCCAACCCAAATAGTTGCTTTTGAACACGACGTAGATTCCGTTTTGTTCTACACAGACAATAGCGTTATATTAAAAGTTACGGTTTTAAGAGACAGTTTAATCCGATTTAGATACACTACAAAAGGATATTTCAGCAATGATTTTTCTTATGCAATTGATAAAAGCCATTCCCACGGTTATAATTTTCTGCAGGTAACAGAATCTGAAGAATATTACCAAATAAAAACGAGCAAAGTGCAATGTCGAATTCAAAAAAATGACATGAGAGTGTCTATTTTTGATTTAGAGGAAGATATTATTCTTGAAGATGAATTGGGTTTTCATTGGGAAGAAAGCTACGAATACGGTGGAAACATTATAAAAATGAGCAAGGCCTCAAAAGATGGTGAATGTTTTTATGGATTGGGGGACAAAGCAACGCAACTCAATCTAAAAGGAAAAAGACTTGAGAATTTTGCCACAGATCAATATGCTTTCCAAAAAGAGCAAGAGCCATTGTATAAAGTCGTTCCTTTTTACATCGGATTGCAAAATAAAAACGCTTACGGAATTTTCTTTGACAATACTTTTAGAAGTTTCTTCGATTTTTGTCATGAACGACGCAATGTTACCAGTTTTTGGGCTGAAGGTGGTGAAATGAATTACTATTTCATTTACGGTCCACAAATGCAAGACGTAGTCACAACCTACACCGATTTAACAGGAAAACCTGAATTACCGCCACTTTGGGCACTTGGATACCACCAATGCAAATGGAGTTATTATCCTGAAAGCAATGTCAAAGAAGTAGCAGCCAAATTTAGAGAATTGCAGATTCCTTGTGATGCTATTTATTTGGATATCGATTACATGGATGGTTTTAGATGTTTTACTTGGAACAAGGAGTATTTTCCCGACCCAAAAAGAATGGTCGCCGAACTAGCTGCTGACGGATTTAAAACCGTAGTTATCATCGATCCTGGAATCAAAATTGACAAAAAGTATTCAATCTATAAAGAAGCTTTAGAAAAAGATTATTTCTGCAAAAGAGCCGATGGACCTTATATGAAAGGAAAAGTTTGGCCTGGTGAATGTAACTTCCCAGATTATACAAATCCTTTAGTTAGAGAATGGTGGGCTGGATTATTTAAAGAACTAATTTCAGATATCGGAGTAAAAGGTGTGTGGAACGATATGAACGAACCTGCCGTAATGGAAGTTCCCAACAAAACCTTTCCAATGGATGTTCGACATGATTATGACGGAAATCCTTGCAGTCATAGAAAAGCCCATAATATTTACGGAACTCAAATGGCAAGAGCTACCTACCATGGCGTAAAAAGATTTGCGTATCCGAAAAGACCTTTTATCATTACACGTTCTGCCTATTCTGGTGCACAGCGCTACACTTCTTCTTGGACAGGCGATAACGTAGCCACATGGGAACATTTGTGGATTGCCAATATTCAAGTGCAACGAATGTCTCTTTCAGGAATGGGATTCACAGGTTCTGATATTGGTGGTTTTGCAGAACAACCTTCGGGAGAGTTATATGCCCGTTGGATTCAATTAGGCGTATTTCACCCTTTTTGTAGAACCCATTCTTCTGGTGACCACGGAAACCAAGAACCTTGGGCTTTCGACAATGAAGTTATCGATATTACTAGAAAATTTGTTAGTTTGCGCTACCAATTGTTACCCTATTTATACACCATGTTCTGGCAATATATCGAACAAGGAATACCAATGCTAAAACCATTAGTATATTTTGATCAAGAAGACACACAAACACATTATCGAAACGACGAATTTGTATTTGGAAATCAAATATTGGTATGTCCAATTTTAGAACCCAATTCATTAGGCAGAAGAATGTATGTACCACGAGGAAATTGGTATAACTATTGGACAAATGAAGCTGTCGAAGGTGGAAAAGAAATTTGGGTAGATGCTAAATTCGACCAAATTCCAATATTCATCAAAGCAGGCGCAATTATTCCAAAATATCCAGTACAACAATATGTTGGCGAATTAGAATTTGACGAACTAACGCTGGACATGTATTATAAAGAAGGAAAAGAAAAATCCCTTGTTTATGAAGATGCCCAAGATGGTTACGACTATAAAAAAGGACGTTTTAGCTTGCTTTCATTTCAATCTACAGGAAAAGCCAAAGAACTGATTGTTCAGTTGCACAAAGACGGAAAATTCGATACCACGTATACAAAATACAGAATCAACGTAATTGGTTTGCCTTTCAAAGTCAAAAAAATTGAAGTTGATAATGTAGAAGTTGCCTTCGACAAAAAAGCATTCGAAAAGGACAAATTTCTAGTCGTTGACAAAGAATTTACGGAGTTGCATTTTATTGGTTTGTAAACCACAAATTTTTATATAATTAACTCCGTAGAACAATACGGAGTTTTTTTTGTCTCTTTTTTTGGGCGTGTCCTCGTTTACAATATTCCTAGTAATGAAATCAGTTTAGTTAAACTCGGTCGGGCTGTACGTTACAATCCACGATAGAACGATTTTATTATTCTAGGGACATTTTATAGTATCGTGGGATTTTCTCTGCCATCCCTCACGCAATTCCTTAAAAACAACAACAAACTGCTAATTTAAAAATATATAGATTCATAATAGTTATTCAAGTCAGCAATATTTTGAAAGCATTCAAAAAGATTTAGAAAATTTTCTAAACGGATTAGTCGAATTGGATAAATAGATATTCGTAACTTTACTATTCAATTTTTAAAATCCATTTCTCATGAAAAAGCACTTAATTGTTCTTATTACAGCCAGTTCTCTCTTTGTTTCTTGTGCCAAAAATCCATTTACAGGTAAAAACACACTGAATTTTGTTTCCAATAGCGAGTTGTTTCCAACCTCTTTTCAGCAATACGGTACTTTTTTGAAAGACAATAAAGTGATTTCAGGAACTAAAGATGCCAAACGCGTAGAAACTGTGGGCATGAAAATTAAAGCCGCTGCCGAGAAATACTTAAATGCGAATGGCTACAAAGACTATTTAAAAGACTATGCTTGGGAATACAAATTAGTAGATAGCAAAGAAGTGAACGCTTGGTGTTTACCTGGAGGAAAAATCGTATTCTATTCGGCTATTCTTCCCATCTGTAAAGATGATGCAGGTATGGCAACCGTTATGGGGCATGAAGTGGCACACGCGTTGGCAAACCACGGAGCACAACGAATGAGTGCAGGAATTTTACAACAAGCAGGAGCAGGGGTAGTCGGGATTGCTTTGGATTCTAAAACCGAGCAAGACAAACAAATTTGGATGACCGCCTACGGAGCCGTTACACAATACGGCGGAATGTTGCCCTTCAGCAGAAGCCACGAAAGTGAAGGGGATAAAATAGGGCTTATATTAATGGCTATTGCAGGCTATGACCCTAGCACCGCTATAAGTTTTTGGGAACGAATGTCGGCAAATTCAGGAGGAGGAGCACCACCAGAATTTTTGAGCACACACCCTTCTGACGCCACCAGAATTGCGAAATTGAAAAGCTTAATTCCAGAAGCCAAAGCTGAAGCGGCAAAATTTGGTGTGGTTTTTAAATAAAAAATACTATCTTCGGACCTGTCTTTAAGACTTTTGTATTTAATACCTACTATTATTTATGGCAAATCTTGAAAAAGGAAATGCTAAATTATTGAACGCTTGGGCTTTCTATGATTGGGCAAATTCAGTTTACAGCTTGGTAATTGCATCCGCAATATTCCCGATTTTTTATGGTGCACTCTTCAAAATTAGAGGCGACAATTATATTGCTATTTTCGGAACTACTCTTAAAAGTACAGCGTTAATAAGTTTTGTAACCGCAGCTGCTTTTCTATTGGTGGCATTAATTTCACCACTATTATCTGGAATTGCAGATTATATTGGAAACAAAAAAAACTTCATGAAATTCTTTTGCTATATGGGCGCTCTTTCCTGTATCGCAATGTATTGGTTTTCACTAGAACATATTTATTACAGTTTGGTTGCCTACTTTTTTGGATTGGTTGGTTTTTGGGGAAGTTTGGTTTTCTATAACTCCTATTTGCCAGATATAGCTTTCCCAGAGCAGCAAGACAAAGTGAGTGCCAAAGGGTTTTCTATTGGATATGTAGGAAGCGTGTTGCTTTTGATAGTAAATTTGGCAATGGTTATGAAACCTGACTTTTTTGGTATCACTGGAACTTCTGGTGAAGCAAGTATGAAAGCCATGCGCTACTCTTTTGTAATGGTTGGGATTTGGTGGATTGTTTTCAGCCAATACACGTATTACTATTTGCCGAAAGGAAATAAAGGACATAAAGTAACTAAAAAAGTCGTTTTTAATGGCTTTCACGAACTTAAAAACGTTTGGTATTTGTTAGAGCACAACGTTCAATTGAAACGCTTTTTAGGAAGTTTCTTTGTGTATGGAATGGCAGTTCAAACCGTAATGATTATAGCAACCTATTTTGGGGAACAAGAAATCGCTTGGGGCTCTGATAGTGAAAAAACAACGGGTTTGATAATTAGTATTTTGGTCATTCAACTCGTAGCAATTTTAGGAGCCAATTTAACATCCAAAGCTTCTGAAAAATTTGGAAATATTACTACTTTAATTTTCTTAAATTGTATTTGGGCAGTATTATGCGCCGTTGCTTTTTTTGTAACATTACCAATAGAATTCTATATTACCGCTGGTTTTGTAGGATTGGTTATGGGCGGAATTCAAGCACTTTCTCGTTCTACCTATTCTAAATTACTTCCAGAAACAGAAGACACGGCTTCTTTTTTTAGTTTTTATGACGTTTCAGAGAAAATTGGCATCGTAATCGGAATGTGTCTTTATGGAATTATCGACCAAGTAACAGGAAGTCCACGTTACTCAATTGTATTTTTAGGATTGTTTTTTGTAACTGGAGTAATTTTATTATCACGAGTTGCAAGAAAAATTGTGGTAGCACAATAAATTAATTTATATTTGACAAAAATTAAAATAAACACAAAAATGAACCCAATAAAATTAACAGCAGCTGTACTTTCAGTTTTTACTTTAATGACATTTTCTTCTTGTAATGTTGAGCCTATTGACTCCGATTTACTTGGAAATATTATAAATACTGCTAGTGTTGCAGGAACCTATAGAATGACAGCTTTCAATACTGGAATTCCAACCGATTTAAATCACGATGGGACAACTTCTACAAATCAAATGCTAGAAACGACTTGTTACAACAACAGTTCATTAATTATAAATGCTAATGGAACTTTTACAGCTACTTCAAAAGGCGTAGATGTTAGCACTTCCAATACTTTAGAATGTTATACTGATGCAGATGTTACTGGAACTTGGGTTTTAAGCGGAACGGTTTTAGTGCTTACTTACACAGAGGCAGGAGCGCCAGTAGTTGAATCTTTTTCAGTTTCTGGAAATTCGTTAACATACAGTATGCCTTTGGGAGAAATTGTAAGTACTACCTCTACAAATGCAGCAGTATATTTGAATTCTAGCTTCAACATTGTTTATACAAGATAACCTTATTTTTTTTGAGTTAATAAAAAGCTATCTTTAAGATGGCTTTTTTTTCAAAATGAAATGGCACAAAGATTGCTTTATTAGAAAAGCAATTTATTATGCTTATGCAAGTAAATAGTTGCGTTCATTTGTTTCAAATAGATTTGGTTTATACCAATTGTAGCTGTTTGAAACGTATTTATTTACAAATATAATGTCAAAACGACTTAATTTATACTATGTCAAATCCAAAAATAATAACACTTGACAATATGTCACTTCAAGAATTTGATTCTGATGCGGAGTTAATCCCATTATTGACACCCGAAGATGAAGAGGAAATGAACAATGAAGAATTGCCTGAGTCATTGGCAATCTTACCTTTACGAAATACCGTTTTATTTCCGGGAGTTGTAATACCAATTACTGCTGGAAGGGACAAATCAATAAAATTAATTAATGATGCCAATGCTGCAGGAAAAGACATCGGTGTTGTTTCTCAAAAAAACGAACAAGACGAAGATCCATCAGAAAAAGACATCCATACTATTGGAACCGTAGCTAAAATTCTGCGTGTTTTGAAAATGCCCGATGGTAATATTACTGTTATTCTTCAAGGTAAAAAACGCTTCGAAATAGATACTGTAATTTCTGAAACGCCTTATATAACAGCTTCTGTAAAAAATGTTGTTGAAACACGTCCTTCAAAAAAAGACAAAGAATTTACCGTTATCATAGATTCGATAAAAGATTTGGCAATTCAGATTATTAAAGAAAGTCCAAACATTCCATCGGAAGCTACTTTTGCAATCAAGAATATTGAAAGCAAATCTTTCTTGATAAATTTTGTTTCTTCAAACATGAATTTGTCTGTTAAAGAAAAGCAAGACTTATTAATGATTCCTGATTTGAAAGACAGAGCTTTAGAAACATTGCGTTTTATGAATATCGAACTTCAAAAATTGGAGTTGAAAAATGATATTCAGTCTAAAGTACGCTTTGATTTAGACCAACAACAACGAGAATATTTTTTGCATCAGCAAATGAAAACCATTCAGGAAGAATTGGGTGGTGCCTCGCAAGAGGAGGAAATTGAAGAAATGATTGAAAAAGCCGCACTCAAAAAATGGGATGAGGTTACCAAAAAACATTTCGAAAAGGAGCTGACAAAAATGCGCCGTATGAATCCTCAAGCACCAGATTTTGGGATTCAAAGAAATTACTTAGAATTATTTTTAGACTTACCTTGGAATGAATATTCCAAAGACAATTTCGATTTAAAAAGAGCACAAAAAATTCTTGATAGAGACCATTTTGGTCTAGAAGATGTAAAGAAAAGGATGATTGAGCATTTGGCAGTTTTGAAATTGCGAAATGACATGAAATCACCCATTATTTGTTTGACAGGACCTCCAGGAGTTGGAAAAACATCTATTGGAAAATCGGTTGCAGAAGCTCTAGGGCGTAAATACGTAAGAATTTCTTTAGGTGGTTTGCGTGACGAAGCCGAAATCCGTGGACACAGAAAAACATATATTGGCGCAATGTCAGGTCGAATTATTCAAAGTTTGAAAAAAGCGGGTACTTCAAATCCTGTTTTCGTTTTGGATGAAATTGATAAATTGGCAATGGGAAACCAAGGCGATCCTTCTTCGGCATTATTAGAAGTATTGGACCCTGAACAAAACAGTTCTTTCTATGATAATTTCCTTGAAATGGGGTATGATTTATCGAAAGTAATGTTCATTGCCACTTCCAATAATATGGCTACTATTCAGCCTGCTTTACGCGACAGAATGGAAATTATAAAAATGTCGGGCTACACAATTGAAGAGAAAACGGAAATTGCACGCCAACATTTATTCCCACGTCAATTAAAAGAGCACGGTTTGACCACCAAAGATTTGACCATCGGAAAGAAACAGTTAGAAAAAATTGTTGAAGGCTATACTCGTGAATCGGGTGTTCGTGGATTGGAAGCTAAAATCGCACAGGTTATCCGAAATGCAGCCAAATCGATTGCAATGGAGGAGGAGTACAATAAAAAAGTGACCGACGAAGATATCATAAAAGTATTGGGTGTTCCAAGATTGGAAAGAGATAAATACGAAAATAATGATGTTGCAGGTGTTGTTACTGGACTAGCGTGGACAAGCGTTGGTGGTGATATTTTATTCATCGAATCCCTGATTTCAAAAGGTAAAGGCACAATGACCATTACAGGAAATCTTGGAACGGTTATGAAAGAATCGGCTACCATTGCTTTAGAATATATCAAAGCGAATACAGAAATGTTTGGTATCGATTCTGAATTGTTATCGAAATACAACATCCACTTGCACGTTCCAGAAGGAGCAACTCCAAAGGACGGTCCGAGTGCTGGTATTGCAATGCTAACTTCTTTGGCCTCTTTGCTTACTCAAAAACGAGTTAAGAAAAGTCTTGCTATGACTGGTGAAATTACCTTAAGAGGAAAAGTTTTACCTGTTGGAGGTATCAAAGAGAAAATATTAGCTGCGAAAAGAGCCAACATCAAAGAAATCATTTTATGTCACGAAAACAAAAGTGATATTGATGAAATCAAACCTGAATATTTAGAAGGCTTGACATTTCACTATGTGAAAGAAATGAGCGAGGTGCTAACAATTGCCTTAACCAATCAAAAAGTCAAAAACGCTAAAGTTTTATAATTGAAAAACGGCTAAGCAATTAGCCGTTTTTTTTATTAAAAATAATATCTTCGCAATTGCGTTATATAAGCAGAAAATACAACTATGTTCAAAAACAAATTATATCTAATCGGCATCCTTTTTTGTTCTGTAACCTACGGACAAATTGGTGGGCAATCGGTATATCAGTTTTTAAACTTGGTTACATCACCACGACAAGCAGCATTAGGAGGAAAAACAATTACTATTTATGACAATGATGTCAATCAGGCCAATTTCAATCCTGCAACTATAAATGCAGAAATGGACAACCATTTGGCACTGAATTACGGCAGTTATTTTGGTGAAGTAACCTACGGAACTGCTTCTTATGCTTATACTTACGACCGTTATTTACAAACTTTTCAAGCTGGAATAAATTATGTGAATTACGGAAAATTTGAAGGAACCGACGAAAATGGGAATCCCACTTCTGACTTTACTGGAAGTGAAATCGCATTGTCTTTAGGATATTCTTTTACCCTTCCGAAAGTTCCCATTCATTTTGGAGTGAACGCAAAATTGATTTCTTCAACATTAGAAAGTTACAATTCTTTTGGTGGGGCATTTGATTTTGGAGCCTTATTTATTGATGAACGCAACGATGTTAATTGGGCTTTGGTCGTTAGAAATGTTGGTACACAATTTACAACCTATTCTGGCACAAAAGAAAAACTGCCGTTGGAAGTATTGATAGGAGTTTCACAAGAAGTAGAAAACGTTCCGATTCGGTGGCATCTGACATTAGAAAATTTACAACAGTGGAATGTAGCTTTTTCTAATCCCGCACGAGCAATAGGTTCAATAGACGGAGGTTCTACTCCTGAAAAAGTTTCGGTTTTTAATAATGCTTTGCGCCACGTGGTTTTTGGTGTCGAATTATTTCCAAAGAAAAGTTTTAATGTACGTTTGGGATATAATTTTAGAAGAGGCGAGGAGTTGCGTATTTTAGAACAGCGTAATTTTTCTGGAATCTCAGTTGGATTTGGATTAAAAATCAATAAATTGAAATTCAATTATTCCTATTCACGATACACATTGGCAGGAAATACAAGTTTGTTTGGTTTAACCATTAATTTTCAAGAATAGTTTGGATAAAAAAATTACTATCGCAATAGACGGATTTTCGTCAACTGGAAAAAGTACTTTGGCAAAACAATTGGCCAAGCATTTGGGATATGTCTATGTCGATACAGGCGCTATGTACCGTGCTGTAGCCTATTTTGCGATGCAAAACGGTTTCATCAAACCTGATTTCTTTGATAAAAAAGCATTGATTGAAAGTTTGCCTAAAATAAAAGTATACTTTAAATTCAACTCCGATTTGGGTTTTGCAGAAATGTACCTGAATGATGTCAATATTGAGAAAGAAATCCGAACCATCGAGGTTTCCAATTTTGTTAGTAAAGTAGCTGAAGTTTCTGAAGTTCGTGCTAAATTAGTGGA
>CALPQA020000022.1 GCA_943325595.2 Auritidibacter sp. Marseille-P8566 | reverse complement strand
GAGATTGTCCCGTTTGCGGAATGGATTTGGTTCCACTTGAACCTAAGCAAACTGATGAAAACAGCACTTATAAGGAGATGCTTTGGAAAATGAAAGTAGCGCTATTTTTTACAGTGCCTATTTTCATAATTGCAATGACAACTATGATGCCTAACAACCCGCTTGAAAAAATTATACCACTTCAATATTGGAATTGGGTTCAATTGCCACTTAGTTTACCCGTTGTGTTCTATGCAGGATGGATTTTTTTCGAAAGAGCTTGGAAATCTATAATTACATGGAACTTAAATATGTTCACACTTATTGGAATTGGAACAAGCGTTGCATTTATTTTTAGCATCATCGGATTGCTATTTCCGAACTTTTTTCCAAGTGAATTCAAAACCGAAAGTGGAACGGTTGCTCTCTACTTTGAGGCCACAACCGTAATACTAACATTGGTTTTATTAGGGCAACTTCTTGAAGCACGTGCGCACAGTCGAACAAATGGCGCCATTCAAGAATTATTGAAATTAGCTCCTACAGATGCTATATTGGTACAAAACGGAATAGAATCTACTATTTCAATCAACGATATTAAAAAAGGTGATTTTATTCGGATAAAACCCGGAGGTAAAATCCCTGTAGACGGCAAAATAACGGAAGGCGAAAGCAGTATTGACGAAGCCATGATTACAGGAGAACCCATTCCTGTTGATAAAAAAACAGGGGATGCGGTAACTTCCGGAACAATAAATGGAAACAAATCCTTTGTTATGCTCGCTGAAAAAGTGGGTTCTGAAACTTTACTTTCGCAAATTATCCAAATGGTAAACGATGCCAGCCGATCGAAAGCACCTATTCAAAAATTAGCAGATACAATTGCAAAATATTTCGTTCCCACAATTGTTATTTCGTCTATTCTAACTTTTATCATTTGGGCAAATTTTGGCCCCGAACCTGCATTAGTTTATGGATTTATCAATGCTATCGCAGTGCTTATCATTGCTTGTCCGTGTGCTTTGGGATTGGCAACTCCAATGTCTGTGATGGTTGGCGTTGGAAAAGGAGCGCAATCAGGTATCCTAATAAAAAATGCCGAAGCATTAGAAAACATGAATAAAGTAACCGTTTTAATTACAGATAAAACAGGCACAATTACCGAGGGAAAACCCACTGTTGAAAAGGTCGTTTCTTATCAGAATAATGAAGATGAAACCTTACAATTTGCTTCGGCTTTAAACCAATATAGCGAACACCCTTTAGCAGTTGCTGTTGTAAATTATGCCAAAGAAAAAAAGATAACCCTATCAGAAGCCAATGATTTTGAAGCAATTTTAGGAAAAGGAGTTTTGGGAACTGTGGATAACAAAAAAATTGCTTTCGGTAATAAAAGTTTGATGGAACATGTTGGCGCAACAGTTTCGGAGGCGATTGAAAAAGAAATTTCTACAGAACAAAAGCTTGGTAAAACCGTTTCTTATCTTTCTGTAAATTCTGTCATCACGGGTTTCATAACCATTTCAGACGCTATAAAACCAACGAGTAGTGCTGCAATAAAAGAATTAGTGCAACAGGGAATTCGAGTAATAATGCTCACAGGAGATAATGAAAATACAGCACAATTCGTAGCCAATTCATTGCATCTGAGCGACTACAAAGCAAATTGTTCCCCTGAAGATAAACTCCAAGAAATTAAACGTTTGCAAAAATCGGGTGAAATCGTTGCTATGGCAGGTGATGGAATCAATGACGCTCCAGCATTGGCGCAAGCCGACATTGGAATAGCCATGGGTACAGGAACTGATGTTGCCATTGAAAGCGCAAAAATAACACTTGTGAAAGGAGATTTGCAAAGTATTGTAAAAGCTAAAAAGTTAAGTCATTCGGTAATGAAAAATATCAATCAGAATTTGTTCTTCGCCTTTACCTACAATGTTTTGGGAGTTCCAATTGCAGCTGGAGTGCTCTATCCATTTTTCGGAATTTTGTTGTCGCCTATGATTGCTGCTTTGGCAATGAGTTTCAGTTCGGTTTCGGTAATTGTAAATGCGTTGCGATTACGGAATTTAAAACTGTAATAAACGTCTGAAAATAGTTACTAAATTAATTTAACAAACCTTTGGGAAGTGATGCCTAAACCAATTTTTACTTTTGCAGTCCTACAAAAAAGGAAATATACAATATGAAAAATTTAAAAATAGCATTCACATTGATGGTGCTTTCAATTTCACTTCTGAATTTCGCGCAAACCAGACCCGAAGCCAAAAAAGTCAAAATCACAGGAAATGTAATTGAAAAAGTGAGCAAACAAGCACTAGAATACGCTACAATCACTTTAACAAATAACAGAAATCCAAAAGTTATTTTTGGTGGAATTACAAATACCAAAGGTGAATTTGATATAGAAATTAATGCTGGAAGTTATGATGTTAAAATTGAATTCATATCCTTTAAAGCAACCGAACTTAAACAACAAACATTCAAAGACAATACCAATTTAGGACAAATTGCCTTAGCAGAAGATGCCAATCAGTTGAATGAAGTCGTAATTCGTTCTGAAAAAACTACTGTTGAAATTAAACTTGACAAAAAAGTATACAATGTGGGTACCGATTTAATGGTTAAAGGTGGTACTGTAAGTGATGTTTTAGATAATATCCCATCTGTTTCTGTTGATTCTGATGGAGCTGTTAGTTTGAGAGGGAATGCAAATGTTAGAATATTAATTGATGGAAAACCTTCAAACGCCATCAATATCGCTGAAGCCCTTCGCCAAATTCCTGCTGATGCAATTGATAAAGTTGAAGTAGTTACCAATCCATCTGCCCGTTATGATTCAGAAGGTGGCGGTGGACTTTTAAACATTATCCTAAAAAGAGGTAAAAATAAAGGACTAAACGGAACCGTAATTGGATCAGCGGGAAACCCAGAAAGTTATGGTCTTTCTGGAAATATCAATTATAAATCTGAAAAATTCAATGTTTTTACAACAACAGGATACAATTACAGAACAAATCCAGGGAAATTCATCTTTAATACGGAGTACTTAAATGCCGATGGAAGCACAAGAAATTTCATTGATGAACGCAGAAAAAACGAAAGAATTAGCAAAGGTTACAATTCAAACTTTGGAATAGATTTGTATATCGATAAAGCAACGACTTGGTCTAATTCTATGAACATCAGAAAAAATAATGGTGATAATCCAGAATCAGTAAGCTTCACGAATTATGATATAAACCACCTTTATACTGGAACAAATTATAGAAATAACAACCAGTCAAATGAAAGTAATAACGCCGAATACAATACCAACTTTACAAAAAAGTTTAAACGTGACGGACATAAATTTACCATCGACGGTTCATTTTCCTCTGATTTCGACAAAGAGTATACTTTGATAACCAGTTCAATTCTAGAAAAAACAAGTAATGAACAAAAACAAAATCGGAATGTAATCCAATCCGATTATGTATTACCTTTTGGAAAAGCAAGCCAATTTGAATTTGGATACAAGGGAGATTTCAACAAATTACTTACCGATTACAAAGTGGGAACCATAGCTACAAACGGAACCTACACGCCAAACACACAATACACAAATATTCTAGATTACAGAGAAAACATAAATGCGTTATACACTCAGTTTGGGACAAAAATTAATAAATTTTCATTCTTGTTCGGAATGCGTTGGGAAGATTCAAAAATCAATATCAACCAATTGGTAACGAATGAATTTAATACTAAAAAGTACAATAATTTTTTCCCAAGTGCCTTCTTTACTTATGAAATTTCAGACGAAAGTAGCGCTTCAATTAGCTACAGTAAAAGAATTTCAAGACCAAGAGGTCGTTTTATAAACCCTTTTTCTAGCTATTCAAGTAATATCAATGTATTCAAAGGAAATCCAGATTTAAATCCATCAATTACAGATGCCATAGATTTTGGTTATTTGAAACGTTGGGACAAATTGACTTTCAATACCTCAATGTATTACAATAAAACTTCCGATTCTTTCCAATTTATACGTCGTGAAAGTGGTGATTTTGTAAACGGAACTCCCGTTATTTTATCAACACCAATCAACTTAGCAATAGAATACCGTTACGGGTTTGAATTTACTTTAAACTATTCTCCATACAAATGGTGGAAATTAAACAGTAATTTCAACTTTTTCCAAAATCAAACCCAAGGTGATTATACTTACACCAATTCTCAAAATATAACAGTTGTTCAAAATTTTGACAACACCTCTTATTCTTGGTTCACTAGATTGACTTCAAAAGTTTCATTGCCATACAAAATCGATTGGCAGTCAAATGTAACCTACAACGGTCCGCAAAATAATGCTCAAGGGAAAAGTTTGGGCGTTTTTGGAGCTAATTTAGGTTTCAGCAAAGACGTGCTAAAAGACAAAGGAACACTTGCGCTTAACGTACAAGATGTTTTCAATTCTAGAAAAAGAATGAACGACACCTACATTCCTAACGTTTTGAAATCGTATACCGAAATGCAGCGAAGTACGCGACAAATAACGCTTTCATTCACCTACCGTTTCAACAAGAAAAAAGAAGAAAAAAGTAGAAACCAGAAAAGAGATTCTGAAAATGGAGATGATTTTCAAGGATAATCTTCAAGGATAAAAAAAAAGGACTCGTTATTACGGGTCCTTTTTTTATGGAAAAAATCAGTTTAAACTGATTGCTCTTTTTTAGCTTTTCTTTCTTTATACATTTCATATAAAGCTCCGCCAATCCAATATTGTACGAAACCAATTAAGAAAAACATCAACCAAAACCCTATTGTAAGGATGGTCAAGAAAAGTAAAAACCCTAAATACTGTGAAAATTCAAACATGATTATCGGAATTATTGAATATGATTACAAATGTAAGTTTATTATTTTTTCTTACCAATTAATCACCATCAATTTTTAAAAAATAGTTTTTTATCCGTAATTTTGCCAAAGATTTTTTAGGAGCTATTTCCAGCTTTCGCCTTTATCTTTTTGGATTTTCATTCTTCAAACCCAAAAAGGATACCGGCTCTATCTGGGCTAAACCTAAAACCACGCTCAAACAAATAACAAACATACAATAAAATGGAATTCAGAATCGAAAAAGACACCATGGGTGAAGTGCAAGTCCCTGCAAATAAATATTGGGGCGCACAAACAGAACGTTCTAGAAACAATTTCAAAATTGGACCTTCAGCGTCAATGCCAAAAGAAATAATAGAAGGATTTGCTTACTTGAAAAAAGCAGCTGCCTTTGCAAATTGTGATTTGGGAGTGCTTCCAATCGAAAAAAGAGATGCCATTGCAACCGTTTGCGACGAAATATTAGCAGGTAAATTAGACGATGAATTCCCATTAGTAATTTGGCAAACTGGCTCGGGAACCCAAAGCAATATGAATGTAAATGAAGTGGTTGCCAATCGCGCACAAGTTTTAAAAGGATTCAAAATTGGCGAAGGCGAACAATTCATAAAAGCCAATGATGATGTAAATAAATCACAATCTTCTAACGACACCTACCCTACCGGAATGCACATTGCAGCCTATAAAGCGGTGGTAGAAGTCACAATTCCTGGAATCGAAAAATTAAGAGATACGCTTCAAGCAAAAGCAGTTGCTTATAATTCTGTTGTAAAAATTGGACGTACCCACTTAATGGATGCTACGCCACTAACTTTGGGACAAGAAATTTCTGGTTACGTTGCACAACTAAACTACGGACTAAAAGCAATCAAAAACACTTTAGCGCATTTATCTGAAGTGGCTTTAGGAGGCACAGCCGTAGGAACAGGTTTAAATACTCCTGAAGGGTATGATGTAAAAGTAGCCGAATATATTGCGAAATTTACAGGACACCCATTTGTAACTGCAGCAAACAAATTTGAAGCATTAGCCGCTCATGATGCCATTGTAGAAACACATGGTGCATTGAAACAAGTAGCTGTTTCATTAAACAAAATCGCAAATGACGTTCGTATGTTGGCTTCAGGACCGCGCTCTGGAATTGGAGAAATCCTAATCCCAGAAAACGAGCCAGGTTCTTCTATCATGCCCGGAAAAGTAAACCCAACACAATGTGAAGCGCTTACAATGGTTTGTGCACAAGTTATGGGTAATGACGTTGCAATATCAGTTGGAGGTATGCAAGGTCATTACGAGTTGAATGTTTTCAAACCTTTGATGGCAGCAAATTTCTTACAATCGGCACGCTTGTTAGGTGATGCTTGTATGTCATTTGACGAACATTGCGCTCAAGGAATTGAACCTAATTACAAAAGAATCGAAGAATTAGTAAACAACTCTTTGATGTTGGTTACAGCTCTAAATACAAAAATTGGTTATTACAAAGCAGCTGAAATTGCTCAAACGGCACACAAAAACGGAACTACTTTGAAAGAAGAATCAGTTCGGTTGGGTTATGTTTCTGCAGAAGATTTTGATGCTTGGGTAAAACCTGAAGAAATGGTTGGAAGTTTAAAATAACTTTTGACTTTTATTGGCATAAAAAAACCTTTCAATTGAAAGGTTTTTTTATGCCATTAATTTAAATATTAATTGTCTCTAATCACGTGGGCAACACCAGTGATTGAATGTGAACCAGTTGTATTGGTATACGTTCCATTAAAAGTAATGTCAATATATTGTCCAACAGCACCAAAACTACTCAAGTTATAAGAAACTGTATTAACTGTTTGCACGTTTATTGCTCCTGTATCTGCCGATTCAATTGAAAACATGGAAGAAGTATAAATTCCCGGTACAATTGTATTCCCAAAAAGATAAAATCCTTGGCTAGTCGTAGGTAAATTTGCAGTGTAAGCAGAAATTGTTAAGCCACTATTTATGGTACCCGATGCCGTTGATCTCCCCGAAGCCGTAATATTCGCAATAATATATTTTATAGGATTAGCGTCAATTCGGTAGGAAATAAATTCAGATATCGTACTACAAGCAGTAAGATTTCCAACATTGGTAATTGGATTGGTAAACGTATAATTAATCGTATTGGTAGTTTGTAAACTTTCATAATCAAAACCTTGCAAAGTAAATCCTGTATTTGTAGTACTGCAAACTAACATTGTGAAACTAAAAGCTGAATTGGTAACGGTTGCCAATACATTTTGATTTCCGTAATGCAATAATACATATCCGTTAGTAACGTTAGTTCCATCACATTTTAATAAATTTCCCTGAACCAAAGTGGACTGTATCGATGAATTTGCAATTACAACATTTGGTAAAACAGTATCTGCCGAAAATGGCCCTACAGAGGAAGTATAAATTACATTATCACAAGTATCATAAACAGTCATTGTCAAAGTTTCATTGGCAGGAACCAATCCGCAAACTTGCCCCAAATTATTGGTATAGCCGTTAACAGAATAGGTACTTGAAGCTCTTCGCAAGGCAACTTTCACGTTAGACAAAGGTGTACCAACTGTATTTACAACCGTAACTGTCAATCGGATTGTAGGAAACTGCGCATCGCAATTCCACCATGAAAAGTGAGAAACCGTTCCGACGTAAACCGAACCTTGCTTTATTGCCGAACCTTCTTCTTTCCAATACCCCAAAGTTTCATCAAAATGCCAAAGCGGAATTGTTGCTGGTGAACTCGCTAATTGTGAAGTTGCAATTGGCATCTCAATTTGTGCTGTTGTTGTAAGTTGTAATTTTTGTGAACTTGAACCTCTCATTTCGATATTCAACATACCGTAAGATTCTAAAACGCGCTGCTCTCCATTGGAATTTTGAGCCAATAGCATGCCCGGCATCTTATCTAAAATAGTTGGATCCGAAGGATTTAAATGATGCATAATTACACTCACGCTACCAGAATAAGCTTGTCCTGTCTCTGTTTTAAAATTACCATCAAAAGTAACTTTGGTTCCGTTTGGCAAAGAAACATTACTTGTACTTCCTGAACTTACCGTTCCAATTACAGTTCCTGTTAGCATGGTAATTTTTACATTATTTGTTCCAACAGTTGGAATTAAAGAACGGGAACCATCAATATAACCTGCTTTTTTAGCAGTTACATACGCAAACTTTTCATGAACAGTCGCTCCATTTACAATGAAAATACCGTTGGCATCTGTTATAGCTGTTTTGTTAGCAACAGTAATTGCAACATTGGGTATTGGAGCGTTGTTTTCATCAACAATTTGTCCCGTAAAATTTTTCGAGACTTCGCTACCAAAGTTTAAAGGGGTGTCGGTTGGATTGTTTCCATCGTTACCGGAATCGTTACTGCAATTGCTAAATAGAAAAGGGAAAACCAACACTAAAACCAAAAGAAAGAGTTTTTTTGAAATCATAATGTCTATTATTTGAGGGTTAATAATATCAAATTTATTAAATTTTAAGGAATTAACGCCATTATTCCCTTAATAATTTAACAAGTGTTTCACTTTCAACTTTACTTAAATTAGGTAATAACACTTCAAAATAGTCTTTGTAATAGTTATTTTTGATAAAAGCTCTTACTTTTTCCCTAGCAAATTTAGAAAATTGCCATTTGTGACTCACCAATGCATTCACTATAAACGGCAGTACATTTTTGTCTTTATCATTTATAAAAAGTAAGTTTTCTAGCGCATTTTGCCGAATGGAACTTTCAAATTTTGGTGAACAGTAATCTAGCAATTCATCATAAAATTTAGCTTTGTTTTCTAATTCATATCCTTTGGTTCCAAGCGCTAAGGTCAGCCATAAAATCCTAAGATTTTTATCGTTAAAACCAATCCATTCTTTTGATTTATCGAGATATTTGATCTGATCATCTGGAAATTGAGTCCATAAAGTATTGAGCGCAACTTCTCTAGTTATATAAGATTCATCGTCTAATAAAGTCTCATATTCAGCTTTGAATTCTAATGTAATTTGTGGCAATGTATTCGCAATTGCTTGCCTAACATTGACTTCATTTGTTGCCATTCCTAAACGCAAAATACTTGCTTTTTCCACAAATGAAACTTTATCCAATTGATAAATAATTTCCTCTTTTATAGGAAAATACGCGTCGGATTGCATCGTTTTCATAAAAAGCTCTTGCTTTTCAAGCAAAGGTTTATTTCTGAGTTTCTGAATTTCGAATAATGACTTTATCGATTGGTTTTTGGACAGTAATTCCATTGCTTTTTGGCTATCAAAACCAGCACTTTCCAACCATTTTATTCTAAAAGCATCTACATCGTATTTGGAAACCTTCTTGATTTCATTCAAAAATTCATCCGTATTTACATTTTTAAAGGAATATTTTTTTAAATAATTTCGAACTGCTTTCTGAAAAATCTTCGCTCCTACACCTTCACGCAAAACGTGCAATGACCAAGCTCCTTTTTGATAAAAGGATAAAGAACTGGCTTTTTCATTCAATATCGGAATCGTATCTGTTTTAGAAACCGACTTCAATTGCTGTGATATGGAATACAATTTAAAGTAAAAATAATCATCCCCAAACACTTCTTTCTCTGCTAATAAAGCATAATAGGTGGCGAATCCTTCCTGCAACCAATGGTGTTTCCCACTTTCTGCAGTTACTAAATCTCCAAACCATTGGTGCGCCAATTCGTGTGCATTGACATTCACATAATTTTTATCGTTAAATCCAATTTCATCAACTACAAAATCTCTTGAAAAAACAGTTGCCGAAGTATTTTCCATTCCTGCATACAAAAAATCACGAACGGGAATTTGCTTGTACACTTCCCAAGGGTACTTCACTCCTATTTCTTTTTCAAAAAAATCAAAAATAGTTTTTGAATAACGATAGGTTGGTTCTAATTTTGAAACATCCTCGTTTTCGATATAAAAACGCAATGGAATACCACTTTTAGATTCCGTGTTTTGTACTTCAAATTTACCAACAGCAAGCATCAAAAGATAACTGCTCATTGGCTTTTTCATTCGGTAATGCCATTCGATTGAAGTAGCATTGTCTACTTTAGAATCTAAAATTCCATTAGAAATGACTTGAAATTTTTTATCAAAATTGATGTCCAAATTGAAAATTACCTTTTCATTGGCATCATCAAAACTCGGAAACCAATTGCTCGTGTATTTCCCTTGGCCTTGCGTCCAAATTTGAAGGTTTTCATCAGCACCAACAAAATACATCGTTTGCTTTGGCTTGACCAAATAATTAAAAGTCAAGGTGTTTTTTCCAATATTATAACCTTCAAAAAAGGCAATTTTCTTTCCTGAATTTGTATAATTAACAACACGATTATTAATTCTTAAATTCGTAAAAGTCATGTTTTGAGCATCAATTTTAATAGTGTCAATAGGACTTATTACAACAAAATCATAGGTTACTTCACCGGAAACTGATTTCTCAATTGGGTTGATTTCAATTTTACCCAATACCGATTTGAAATCTACAAATTTGGTTTGTTGGGAGAATGAAAAAACGGAAAATAAGAGGATTAGGTATTTCATTTATTATCGTTCTTCGTATATTTTTAACAATTGAGTTACGGTGTTCCAATTACGAATTGTTGCCGTTAGATTCAGTTTTTTCTCGATATATTTTTGGTCTAACCTCGTTTTTCCAGCGCCAATATCATATTTAATAAAAATTCTAGTTCCATCAATTCGGGCTTCATCAGGCTTGAATTGACTAATTTTCAAATCATTGATATTTTCGCTTCGTAACTCTTTGGAAACAAAAGCAACATACAATTTTTTTAAATCGACTTCCTTATCTTTCAAAAAAGTATTGTTGCGAAAACAAGCTTCTAAATCGGATTTTCCAATCATAACGATTGGCACATCGTGACCAAAAACCTTGAAAATTTCTTGTTTGATAACAAAGCCAACTTTGGCAGCGCTCTCCTCATCAGTATCAATAAATACATTCCCTGATTGTATGTAGGTTTCCACATTTTGAAACCCAATCTTTTCTAAAGTAGTTTTCAAAGCTTCCATTTTTATCATATTGTGCCCTGAAACATTGATGCCACGAAGAAGTGCGAGATGAGTTGTCATTATCTATCTTATTTATTTATGTTTCAAAGATATTGTGTTTGTGCTACATTTCACAACAATAATTCAAATAGTTCAT
>CALPQA020000021.1 GCA_943325595.2 Auritidibacter sp. Marseille-P8566 | reverse complement strand
GATCATGGCTCAAGTGTAGTTAATTTAACCAACGTGCGAAGGCTTTTAACACGTGGTGTTGTATTTAATAATGCATGGTCCAATCCTTTGTGTTCCCCTACTCGCGCAGGGATTTTAACGGGAAGATACAGTTTTAGAACCGGGGTTGGCGATGTTGTTGATGGCTCCAATACCAAATTGAGTCTAAATGAAAATATCATTCCTAAAATGCTGAATCTCTATTCTCCTAACGGAATTTCAAAAGCTTGTATCGGGAAATGGCACGTGACGACTTCGGCGCCTGCAGGATATAATTACCCAAATACATTGGGATTTGACTACTATGAAGGTAATTTATCAGGTGCTTTGGGACAACCTGGGCAATTGGCAATTGGTTATACTAATTGGACAAAGATAACTAATGGAGTTAGTTCTACTTGTACGAATTATGCAACCACAGAAAATGTAAACAATGCTATTTCGTATATAAACAGTCAACCGTCTACAAAACCATTCTATTTGCATTTGGCTTTTAATGCTCCTCATACACCTTACCATTTACCGCCTTCAAATTTGATTACCAACACCACTCTTTCTGGCTTACAAGCTGATATTACCGCCAATCCTGTTCCTTATTTTCAAGCGATGACCGAGGCAATGGATAAAGAAATTGGTCGATTTTTTGACTATTTAATTAGCTCAGGAAAATGGGATACTACCGATATTATTTTTATTGGAGATAACGGCGATGATCCTTTGGTGGCTCAAACTAGTCCATCAAAAGGAAGCTTATATCAAGCCGGAGTTACCGTTCCATTTATAATTTCAGGTCCAGATGTAGTAAACCCAAACAGAACTAGTAATGCATTAGTGAACACTGCAGATATTTTTGCAACGATTTTAGAACTTTTTGGAGATACCAATTGGAGAACCAGAATTCCAACAACAACTGTTGACAGTAAAAGTTTAATGCCAATTTTATTAAACCAAGCTACAACAGTAAGGCCGTGGGCATTTACAGAGATTTTTAAGCTTGCTCCTACTTCTGGTGATGGAAAAACAATCCGAAATGAAGATTATAAATTAATCAAGTTTGATAACGGAACCGAGAAATTTTTCAATTTAACAAATAGCCCGCTTGAAACCACCAACCGAGATTTATTAAACGGAACTTTAACTTCAACACAAATTACCAATTATAATTATTTGTGTAGTGAAATGACAAATTTAGTTGGAGGAACCTCGTTTTGTAATGCTTTAGGTGTAAATAATATTGAGTCGCAAGTTAGTGTTAGTCCAAATCCATTTCATAATTTTATTTCCATAAAATCGACTTCGGGAAATGATAATTACAAACTATATTCTAATTTAGGGCAACTTATTTACGAAGGAAATGCAAAAGAAAATCAAGATTTTTCAGCATTGGCAAATGGAATTTATTTCTTGAAAATTAGTGATAAAGCTACAACCACAGTTAAACTTATAAAAGAATAAATGTCCTATTTTGAAACCTTAAACCACTATTTACAACTAGGTTTTGCCCACGTTATTCCTTTAGGTTTTGATCATATTCTTTTTATTTTGACACTGTTTTTTTTTAGTTCCAAAATTAAATCAGTGCTTGTTCAATGCTCGGTTTTTACTGCAGCACACAGTTTGTCGCTAGGATTGGCAGCGTCAGGTTTTATAATTCCAAATGCAACTATTGTGGAACCTTTAATTGCATTATCCATTTTATTCACAGCAATTGAAAATATTGTTCACGACAAAATAAACCCTTGGAGATTGGTTTTAATATTTGGTTTTGGATTAATTCACGGACTTGGATTTGCCAATGCTTTGAAAGAAATCGGATTGCCAAAAAATCAGTTTTTAACTTCCCTTTTGTCATTCAACATTGGAGTTGAATTGGGTCAAATAACCATTATTTTTGCCGCTTATTTTTTAATTGGCAAATGGTTTAGCAACAAAATTTGGTACAAAGAAAAAATTGTTTACCCAATTTCAAGCATCATTGCTTGTGTTGCATTGTATTGGACAATTGAAAGGATATTATTTCCGAGTTAGTTTTTTACAATTAATAAAGGAATACCAATTTTATGTCGCAATTTATCCACGGTGGTTCCAAAGAGAATGTCTTTAAATCCTGTATGGCCGTGAGTTCCCATTACCAAAACATCAAAATTTCCATCATTTATTATGGATGGAATTACAGCATTTGGTTTTCCAAAGCCCAATTTAATTTCGACTTTAATTCCTTTTTCAAACAACAATTCTTTGTATTCTTCTAATAATTTTTCGTCTATCAGGGTTTCATGATCATCGATATTTTCTCCATAAACCATGGCGCCAACAGTTTCAACCACATGGATTAAAGTGTATTTTGCGGCTGTCCCACCCAACTGAAAAGCGTTGTTTAAAGCGGCTTCATCGGCAGTTGAAAAGTCAACAGCAACAGCAATATTTTTACGGGTATATTTTTCAGATTTAGAAAACTGCAATTTTAAATTGTGTGGCGAATGATTTTCAATGTCTAATTTAGGCTTGGATATTAAAGGTCGGAAAACGATATAGAGTAACAAAATCAAGAATCCGAAAGCTATTGGAACAACCGTAAACCATAATATTGTTGGACTTTCAGAAGTTGTCAGCCAATCGTGAATTTCATCAAACACCAATTTTATATTCAAGGAAACTATCGTTATTGCTACCAACCAAGAAACTACTTGCGTCGTTCTACTGATGTGAAATCCCTTCATTTTAGATTTATCACTCACAAAATGAATCAAAGGAATAATAGCAAATCCCAATTGCAAACTCAATATTACTTGGCTTAAAATCAATAATTTTCCAGTTACGCCTTCCCCAAAAATGGTGATTACAATTACTGCTGGAACAATCGCTATTAATCGCGTAATTATTCGGCGAACCCACGGCTGAATTCGTAAATTCAAATACCCTTCCATTACGATTTGACCTGCTAAAGTACCCGTAATTGTAGAACTTTGTCCCGCTGCAATCAATGCGACTGCAAATAATATTGGCGCCCAATTACTTCCTAAAAGTGGTTCTAAAAAGCGATAGGCATCTTGAATTTCGGCAACTTCAAACATTCCGTTTTTATAAAATGTAGCGGCAGCTAAAATCAAAATGGCAGCATTAACGAAAAAAGCCAAGTTGAGTGCAATAGTAGAATCAATAAAATTATATTTTAAAGCTTGCTTGATTCCTTCTGTTGTTCTTTCAAAATTTCTAGTTTGAACCAATGACGAATGCAAGTATAAATTGTGAGGCATAACCGTTGCGCCAATAATTCCAATTGCAATATATAATGCAGCAGAATTTGGCATCGAAGGAACAAGTCCTGAAATTACCTTTCCAACTTCGGGCTGTGCCAAAAACATTTCAAAAAGGAATGAAAAGCCAATTATTACAACCAAAACAATTACAAAAGCTTCCATTTTCCGAATGCCTTTATTGATGAGAAAAAGCAATAAAAAAGTGTCTAAAACCGTAATTAAAACCCCGTGAATTAATGGAATATCAAATAATAAATTGATTCCAATTGCCATTCCTAAAACCTCCGCCAAATCGCAAGCGGCAATCGCAATTTCAGCTAAAAAGTACAGAATGTAATTTACAAAAGGCGAATACGTTTCCCTAGAAGCTTGCGCCAAGTCTCGCTGAGTAACAATTCCCAAACGGGCGCTCAAACTTTGTAACAGTAACGCCATCAAATTACTCATCAACAAAACCCACAGCAATGCATAACCAAATTGACTTCCGCCAGCGATGTCAGTCGCCCAATTTCCGGGATCCATATAACCAACGCTTATCAAATAGGCGGGACCAAAAAAAGCAAGAATTTTTCTAAATCCTGTTTTTTTATTTTGTGTTGCTACCGATTGGTTAACTTCTCCGAGTGATTTGCTCATTTTATAAAAATAATTCCTTCAAATATACAAAACGATTTCAAGTCGCCTAAATGTTTTTTTGAAAACCATGAATCAACCGCATACAATTTTGTTTTAAATTGTTTATTTTTGAGAAAATTTGATTCAACTAAATGAAACATTACAATTATATTTTTGCAGGTGCCGGATTATCAGCTTTGATGACGGTTTATAAAATGGTGCAATCTGGAAAATTTACTGATAAATCAATTTTATTATTGGATGAAAATCCTAAAAAAACCAACGATAGAACGTGGTGTTTTTGGGACGAAAATCATGAAAATTGGGACAGTATCATTCACAAAAATTGGAATTCAGCGTTGTTTGCCAACGAAGAATTTCGGATTGATATTGACTTAAAACCGTATCAATACAACCAAATTCGGGGCATAGATTTTTATAATTTTGTTTTAAATTTTATTTCGAAACAAGAAAACATCACTTTTGAAAACCAAAAAGTAATTGATTATGAAGAATCGGCTGATTTAATTACACTTCAAACAGAAACCGATTTTTATACTTGCGACCAATTATTCAATAGTATTCTCGATCCGTATGAAGTTGAAAACCAAACCCAATATCCGCTTTTGCAACAGCATTTTATAGGTTGGTTTGTTATATCTAATGAAGAAGCTTTCAATCCTGAACAAGCTACTTTTATGGATTTTTCTGTTGAACAAAAAGGAAATACTCGGTTTATGTATGTTTTGCCAACATCGAAAACAGAAGCGCTGTTAGAATATACCTTGTTTTCTCACAAACATTTAGACACTACCGAATACGAATCAGAAATTCAAAACTACCTTCAAAAACTGGGAGTTACCCAATATGAAATCGTCGAAAAAGAACGGGGAAGTATCCCAATGACGTGTTTCCCTTTTTGGAAAAACAACACGGTTCGCCTAATAAATATTGGCTCTGCTGGCGGCTGGACAAAAGCAAGCACGGGTTATACCTTCAAAAATGCTGACAAAAAATCAACACAATTGGTTCGCTTTTTAGAAACCCAATCCGACTTCCGACAGTTTCATAAAATGACTAAATTTTGGTTTTATGATTTGTTGTTATTGGATATTTTAGATCGAAAAAATGAATTGGGTTCCAGTATTTTTTCTGCCTTGTTCAAAAAAGGGAATCCAAAACTTATATTCAAATTTTTAGACGAAGAAACAACTCTAAAAGAAGACATTCAAGTGATTTTAAAATGTCCAAAACGCTTGTTTATAAAAGCATTATTTAGAGTTATTTTCAAATCTAAATAGACGCTATCGCATTATAACAAAACTTTATAATTCAAATTTATTTGTTGTTTCGAAACTTCGTAACTTTGCAGTCAGATTTCAAAAATTATATCTTAATTCACAATTCTAAAATTTAAAAATATGTATCCAGAAGAAATGGTAATTCCAATGCAAGCTGAACTAACAGCTGCTGGATTTCAAGATTTACACAGTGCTGAAGCTGTTGAAAATGCCCTAAAATTGGAAGGAACAACGCTTGTAGTTGTAAATTCAGTTTGTGGTTGTGCTGCTAGAAATGCACGTCCAGGAGTAAAAATGAGTTTAGAAGGCGCTAAAAAGCCAAGTAATTTAATAACTGTTTTTGCAGGTGTTGACAAAGACGCTGTTGATGCAGCAAGAAAACACATGTTTCCTTTTCCTCCATCGTCACCAAGTGTGGCTTTATTTAAAGATGGCGAATTGGTTCACATGTTAGAGCGCCATCATATTGAAGGCCGCCCAGCGGAATTAATTGCAGAAAACTTGCAAGACGCTTTCAACGAGTATTGCTAATAAGCTCTAAATTGTTGAAATTCTTAAGGTTAATTTTTCCTTTTTTCACAATTTGAGTTTTAAATAGCATTGGAATTTAATAAATAATCAACTCGAGATTTTATAGTCTCGAGTTTTTTTATGATATTTACGTATCTATTTCAAACAATTTCAATATGAAAACGATTTTTAAGATTGCAATGTTCTGTTTTGTAGCTCTAAGTTTGCAGTGTACTTCTAATCGGTCCGATTCGGATGCTGTTTCTCTTGAACAATTGGCAACTAAAAAACTTGCCATTCAAAATTATATCAGCACTTTTCCTTGTTCTGAAAGTCTTGGCTGTAATTATATTGCTTTTGGTTCAAAACCTTGCGGAGGTCCTAGAATATATTTGGTATTTTCTAACAGCATCAACTTAACGCAACTTCAACAAATGGTTAGCGAATATAATGAAATGGATCATTCAAGAAACGTTCAAACCAATGCGATTTCAGATTGTTCAGTTCCTTCACCTCCCAATGAAATTGGGTGTGTAAATGGCATTTGTACGATAATAAATTAGAGAAATTAGCAGCCTATTTTTGTTTTTCATTACTTTTTGTATACCCAATTAATTGTCGGTATTTCAATTCTGTTTCTTTCAAATCTTCCTCCATCTGTTTATATTTGCTAATGTCTTTAATGGTTACAACTGCCGCAACTACATTGTCATTTTGATCAATTAGAGGTTTCCCACTAATGAGCACCCGACGTTTAAGATTTTGTTCTGGGTTCAAAAGTACAATTTCAATATCTTCTGAAACCTCCCCTTTTAGTGCTCTTTCCAAAGGCATGTTTTGGGAAGGGAAAACAGTAATTCCATCTGGAAAATAAAGCTCATAATAGGTAGACAAGTCGGGCGTTATTTTGTCGTCTTCCTCAATTCCGAAAATTTCATTGGCCATATAATTTGCCAAAATTATTTTTTTATTGGAATTAACAACGATTATTCCTTCACTAATATTTTCAACAACCAATCGTAATTTTTCTTCGTTTTCATAGAGTTCTTCCATGACTCTTTTTTGTTCGTTTTCTAACTCGATCAATTGCGTAACATCGCGACCAACAGAATAAAAAATACGCCAGGAAAGATCAATATTACTATTCAAATCAAGCCATTTATAGGACCCATCTTTACAAATGAACCGTGCTCTAAAATTAATAATTGGCTCTCCCGCTAAATGCTTTTGTATCACTTCCTTCGTTCTTTGTTTGTCATCGGGATGAATTAAATCAATAAATTTAAAATGGTTCATATCCTCTTGAGTATATCCCAATGTTTTTGAAAAGGTAGGATTGATTTTGATAAAATGTTCTTCATCAGCAACCATCAAAATATCGAATGCCAAATCAAAAAATAAATTTGCCGTTTTCAATGAATTTTCAACTTCCATTATTTCGGAAACATCTTTTGCAACAGCATAAATTATTCCTGTTTTAAGATCTATTGTAATTGTCCAATCAAACCATTTGTAATCTCCATTTTTTCTTCGATTTCGAAATCTATGACTATATACAGAATCATTTTGCTCCAATTTTTTTATAATTTCTCCAAAAATAGCAACATCATCAGGATGTGTAAACTCTTGGTAGGGTTTTTCAAGAATATCTTTCGAATCGTATCCCAAAATTCTATAAAAAGCAGGATTGACTTTTATAAATTTATCATCCTTAATTATGATAAACATGTCAAACGAAATATTGAAAAAATTATCGGCTGCCATCAATGCATTTTCAACTCCTTTCTGTTCCGAAATATCCCGACCAACAGCATACAACAATCCGGTTGAAAGCTCTGGATATACCGACCAAACTATCGTTTTTATCTGTCCACTTTTACAAATAAATCGGTTTTCGAACTTTGTTGTCAGGATTCCTTTTTGCAAGCGCTCTATTTCTTTTCTTGAAATTTCATGATCTTCAGGAAGCACATAATCAAAAAAAGGATGCGTTAATAATTCTTGCTCAGCATATCCTAAAATAGAAATAGTAGCCGGATTTACTTTTATAAACCTATCTTTAGAAACAATCGCCAAAATATCAATGGACATGTTAAAAAATTTATCTGCAGCTTTTAAGGACTCTTCAGTTCTTTTTCGCTCCGATATATCGGTAAAAATTCCGCAAATCGCATAGATCCTTCCCTTTATGTCATACAACGGAAATTTTACAGCAAGATATGTATGGTCTCCATCAGATTGTGCAATGGTTTCTTCACTTTTCAATTCTCGCAAGGCTTTTGCAACTTCAAAATCCGAATTTGAATAGGCGTCAGCACTATTTTTTGATAAAAAATCATAATCTGTTTTCCCTAATATTTCTGCATTCGTAATTTTGAATAAGGTCTCGAATTGCTTGTTTATCAATAAGTATTCTCCATTAATTTTTTTTATGAAAATAGGATTCGAGGTATTGTCAATAATGGATTGCAGCAATTGTTTGTTTTCCACAAGGGCATCCAATGATAGTTTTTTGGCCCGAAGTTGTGTCCGGATTATAAAATAAACAATAACTAATAATACCATCGAAAGTACAAATAATGAAGATTCTAACCAATTCAAAAGCAAATCAAGCTCTGGTTTTCCATCCACAAAATGCCTGTAAGCAAAAAGCCATCCTGAAGCAAATACTATCAGTAAATTAATAATAAACCCAAACAAAATCTTTTTTTCTAAACTGATACTCATAATAATTACCATTTAAATTAAAACTTATCTTACTGAAATTTAATCATTTAACACTTGTTTTCATAAATAATAGGAAAATCACATCAATAAATCAGTTAAAGTGTCGTTTGTAGTTTTTTTGGAGCCATTTGCTTCGCCAGTTCGCTACGCTCGTGTTCAGCTGTCATTCCAAATCCTCGCTAAAAAGCTCGGGATTTTCCCTTCCACCTGCCTGCCGGCAGGCAGGTCTGGGCTAGGCATCCGATTTCAAATCACTTTTAAATTACTCACGTTTTTCTACCTATGAACCTTTGCACCCTTGCCACTTTTTCCCTATTTTTGCACCAATATATTCTTAACTTAAACTGTTTATAGCATGCAACTGTACAACACATTAAGCGCAGAAGAGCGAGCAATCATGATTGATGATGCAGGAAAACAGCGACTCACGTTGTCTTTCTACGCTTACGCGCAAATTTCAAATCTTACACAATTCCGTAACGAATTATTTCTAGCGTGGAACAAACTCGAAGTTCTTGGTCGAATTTATGTCGCCAACGAAGGCATCAATGCCCAACTTTCGTTACCTGCCGATAATTTCTATGCCTTTAAAGATTCCATAGAAGTCTATGATTTCATGAAAGGAATTCGTTTGAATATTGCCGTAGAACAGGACGACCATTCGTTTTTAAAACTTACCGTAAAAGTTCGTGACAAAATAGTTGCCGATGGTTTAGTAGATGAAACTTTTGATGTAACCAATATCGGAATTCATCTCAAAGCCAAAGAATTCAACGATTTACTCGAAGACCCAAATACAATTGTGGTCGATATGCGAAATCATTACGAATCGGAAATAGGCCATTTTACAAGCGCCATAAAACCCGATGTGGACACTTTTAGAGAAAGTTTACCAATTATAGAAGACCAGCTTTCGGCACACAAACAAGACAAAAAACTTTTGATGTATTGCACCGGTGGAATTCGATGCGAAAAAGCCAGCGCCTATTTCAAACACAAAGGTTTTGAAAATGTGTACCAACTTGAAGGCGGGATAATTGAATATACGCGACAAGTAAAAGCCGAGGGTTTAGAAAGTAAATTCATTGGTAAAAACTTCGTTTTCGATCACCGCTTAGGCGAAAGAATCACTGACGATATCGTTTCGCAATGCCATCAATGTGGCGCTCCGTGTGATGTGCATACCAATTGCGCCAACGAAGGCTGTCATTTGCTTTTTATTCAATGTGAATCGTGCAAATCAAAAATGGAAGGTTGCTGCTCAGACGAATGTGTATCAATAATTCACCTTCCTGAAGACGAACAAAAAGCGGTACGTCGTGGCATAAAAAACGGCAATAAAATTTTCAAAAAAGGGAAATCAGATGTGTTGACATTCAAAAATAATATCGAAACACACGGCATTTTTATTGCTGACGAAAAAAAATCACTTGTCGAAAAATCACCAAAAATAAAAAAAATATATGTCGGAAAAGGCGTTCATTTCTATCCAAAAGCGAGTATTGCCCAATTTCAAATTGAAGAAAACGAAATCAATATTGGCGACAAAATCCTAATCAAAGGAAGTACAACGGGCGAACAACAAATAGTACTTTCTGAAATGTTTGTCAATGAAATTAAGGCTCAAAAAGCTATTTCTGGAGACATGTGTACTTTCAAAGTGCCTTTCAGAATCCGATTGTCAGACAAAATCTATAAAATAATAGCATAATTATTCGAAGTATTCAATCTAGTTCTTAGGCAAAGTTTAAAACTTTGCCTAAGATTTCTAACACTCCTATTTGTACGTCTTTACAATTATAAAAAAGTAGCTATTTAGTTTTAAAAGTTCGTCCCAAGAAAACTTTAAACTATAAACTTTTAAAGCTTAAATTAAAATAATATCTTTACACATTAATCGTTTAAGAACTTAAGTTGTGCGCGTCACAACACTATATATAAAATTATGGCATGTACAAGTTGTTCAACCTCTGATGGCGGAGCGCCAAAGGGTTGTAAAAATAATGGAACTTGTGGCACCGATAGCTGCAATAAATTAACCGTTTTCGACTGGCTTTCTAATATGAGTTTACCAAATGGCGAAGCTCCTTTTGATTGTGTTGAAGTGCGTTTCAAAAATGGAAGAAAAGAATTTTATCGCAATACAGAAAAATTAACCTTGAGCATTGGCGATATTGTTGCCACAGAAGCTTCTCCGGGACACGATGTTGGAATTGTAACATTGACTGGGGAATTGGTAAAAATTCAAATGAAGAAAAAAGGAGTAAATCATGCTAGTAATGATGTTCCTAAAATTTATAGAAAAGCCTCTCAAAAAGACATCGATATTTGGTCGACGGCTAGAGACAAAGAAGAACCAATGAAGGTGAGAGCCCGTGAATTGGCAATAGCTCAAAAACTAGAAATGAAAATTTCAGATATTGAATTTCAAGGTGATGGTTCGAAAGCTACTTTTTATTATACGGCTGAAGCACGAATTGATTTCCGACTTTTAATTAAAGATTTTGCTAAAGAATTCAGCACAAGAGTTGAAATGAAACAAGTTGGTTTTCGTCAAGAAGCGGCTCGATTGGGTGGAATTGGTTCATGTGGAAGAGAATTGTGTTGTTCTACTTGGCTGACCGATTTTAGAAGTGTAAATACTTCTGCTGCGCGGTACCAACAATTGTCATTAAATCCTCAAAAATTAGCCGGTCAATGCGGAAAATTAAAGTGTTGTCTGAACTATGAATTGGACACTTATATGGATGCTTTGCAAGGATTCCCTGATTTTGACACCAAATTAATTACCGAAAAAGGAGATGCTATTTGTCAAAAACAAGACATATTTAAAGGGTTAATGTGGTTTGCTTATACCAATAATTTCGCCAATTGGCACGTGTTGAAAATTGAGCATGTAAAAGAAATTATAGCTGAAAATAAATTAAAAAATAAGGTTTCGTCCCTAGAAGACTTTGCTTTGGAAATAGTTGCAGAACCTGAAAAAGATTTCAATAATGCGATGGGACAAGAAAGTTTAACGCGTTTTGACCAACCTAAGAAAAAG
>CALPQA020000020.1 GCA_943325595.2 Auritidibacter sp. Marseille-P8566 | reverse complement strand
TGAATGACATTTTTCATGACTTTAGAAAAGTACAAATCATCAACTCCAAAACCTCCTGTTAAATCAATTAAATTTTCACCACTAACGAGTGTCGATTTGTAAAGCGCTGTTTTTTCGGATGATGTTTGCTCTACAGAAATTTTATTTGGGTAAATAATGTTTTCCGTTTCAAAGAATGTGGGTAACTTCTCTTTAGCTTTTGTTTTAGCCGCAATTTGATTTAGGATTTCAATCCAATTGGTTTCCGGAAAAGGATTTTTTTGAAGTGCAAGATTAGAAACTGGAACCCCTATATTGGCATCAATAAATTTTTGAATTTCAAGGTTTAAGATAGAAAGCTCCAAATTATATTTTTATTTAAGTCTAATTATTAAAGATATAATTCAAAATATTGGCACCCATTTTTAATGCTTTTTCCCTTACTTCAAAGGGGTCGTTGTGCACATCAGCATCTTCCCAACCATCTCCTAAATCGGTTTCAAAAGTATATAATAATACCAATCTACTGTCAATGAAAATTCCAAAAGCTTGAGGTCGCTTTCCGTCGTGTTCGTGAATTTTAGGGATTCCAGCAGGAAAAGGGTAGGGTTTTTGAAAAATAGGATGATTGGCAGGAATTTCTATCAATTCAGAATTCGGAAACAATTTTGCAATCTCTTTTCGAATGTATTCATTCATACCATAATTATCATCGATGTGAAGAAAACCACCCGAAGTCATGTAATTTCTAAGGTTTTCGACATCTGAAGGGCTAAATACGACATTTCCATGGCCTGTAGCATGAACGTAAGGATATGAAAATAGTTCTGAACTACTTGGTGTTACAATGGCGTTTTTAGGTTTTATTTTTGTGTTTATGTTTTGATTGCAGTATTTAATCAAATTAGGCAACGAGGTTGGATTAACATACCAATCGCCACCACCGCTGTATTTCAATAAAGCAATTTCTTGCGAAAAGCAATAATTTGAAATTAATACAAAAAAGATGATTTTAAATACCTTCATTTTTTAGTTTTCATTTATAAAAACAATACTGTGACAAGCTACTATTGCTGCAGTTTCTGTACGCAATCGTGTTGCACCTAAAGTAACTGGAATATATTTATTTTCTAGTGCCAAAGTGATTTCTTTATTAGAAAAATCACCTTCTGGACCAATTAATAAAGTTACATTTTCATTTGGATTTACAATTGATTTTACTGATTTTTTATCAGTTTCTTCACAATGGGCAATCAATAATACTCCTTCGTTTTTCTGTTTTAGGAACTCTTTAAATGAAATAGGTTCATTAAGTTTTGGTAAAAAAAACTGTACCGATTGTTTCATTGCTGATTGTACTATTTTGTCAAAACGGTCACTTTTTATAAACTTCCTTTCCGAATGCTCACAAATAATGGGTGTGATTTCAGAAATTCCCATTTCGGTTGCTTTCTCTAAAAACCATTCGTAACGATCGTTCATTTTTGTAGGAGCAACTGCTAAATGCAAATGGTATTTTGGTTGTTCTGATTTTTCAATTGATACAATTTTTACGGTACATTTTATATCAGAACCTAAAACAATTTCAGTTTTAAATAAATAACCTAATCCATTGGTTACAAATAATATATCACCACCTTTTTTACGCATTACTTTAATAATGTGTTTGCTTTCTTCTTTGTCAAAAGAAAAGCTTTCGGTAGTTTCATTTATGTTGGGATTGTAAAATAATTGCATATAATTTAAAATTGAATTCTTGCTTTCGAAACGACATCTGAAGTTTCAAAATTTTCTAATAAAAACTTTTGATACCCTACAATTCCAATCATTGCGGCGTTATCTGTGGTGTATTCAAATTTTGGAATGTATGTTTTCCAACCGTATTTGTTTTCGGCTGCAGCCAAAGTATTTCGAATTCCAGAATTTGCGGAAACGCCACCGCCAATCGCAATTTTATTAATTCCTGTTTCTTTCACCGCCAATTTTAACTTGTCCATCAAAATTTCAATGATTGTATGTTGAATTGACGCACAAATATCATTCAAATTTTTAGCAATAAAATCAGGATTTTCGGCTACTTTTTTCTGAATAAAATATAAAATTGCAGTTTTTAATCCTGAGAAACTAAAGTCCAATCCAGGTACTTTAGGTTTTGTAAACGCAAAAGCTTTCGGATTTCCTAATTGTGCATATTTATCAACCAAAGGACCACCTGGATAAGGTAAACCTAGAATTTTTGCGCTCTTGTCAAAGGCTTCTCCAACAGCATCATCTGTAGTTTCGCCAATGATTTCCATTTCAAAAAAATCAGTTACTTTCACAATTTGAGTATGTCCACCAGAAATGGTTAATGCCAAAAAGGGAAACGTTGGTTTTTCATAACCTTCTTCCGAAATAAAATGCGCTAAAATGTGCGCCTGCATGTGGTTTACGGCAATTAATGGAATGTTTAATGCCAATGCCAACGACTTTGCAAAAGAGCTTCCAACCAAAAGAGAACCCATTAATCCAGGTCCCTGCGTAAAAGCTATTGCTGATAGCTGTTCTTTTTGTATATTCGCTTTGCGAAGTGCAGCATCGATAACGGGTACAATATTTTGCTGATGGGCACGCGAAGCTAGCTCTGGAACAACGCCACCGTACTGATTATGAATGAGTTGATTGGCAACAATGTTGGATAAAACCACATCATTTTGTAGTACAGCAGCAGCCGTATCATCGCAAGAACTTTCTATTGATAGAATAAAAACAGGCTGATTATGCATAAAAGGGCACGAATTTTGAATTAATTTTGACTTAACCGTTCACTAAAATTACGGAAAAAGCCAAAATTAAAGAATTTTTATCAAAGGTGTTGCCGTTTCATTAAGCAAAATAAAATTTTATAAAAAATTAAACAATAAAGACGTATCAAAAAAATTAAAAAAATAGTATTTCGTTCCCTTTTAGGACTAATCCTACTATTGTTGGTACTCGGAATTGCCCTTTCTTTGCCAGTTGTGCAAACAGAAATTGGTAAATATGTTACCGAAATGCTCCGCAAAGAGTACAAAGCGGATATAAATGTTGAGCAAGTTTCGGTATCCATTTTTGGTGGTGTAAAGCTGAAAAAGGTTATGATAAAAGATTATCGTAAAAACACTCTAATTTCAGCAAAGAGCATAAAAACCAATGTTTTAAGTTTTCAAAAGCTCTATAATGGTGATTTACTTTTCGGAGAAATCCGAGTGGATAGTCTCCTTTTTAATATGAAAACATACAAAGGTGAAAAAGATTCCAATATTGATAAATTCATAGCGCTTTTCGATTCAGGAAAACCATCAACCAAGAAGTTTTTGATGAAGTCGAAGAATGTCTATATTTCAAATAGTACCTATCTATTGACCGATGAAAATCGGAGTAATCCAAAAGACTTAGACCTAAAAAAGCTCAATGCCGAATTGAGTAATTTCAAGATTTATGGTCCAGAAGTTACCACGAACATTATGAAAATGTCGTTTTTAGACCACCATGGATTGTTTGTAGAAAATTTAAAAGCCAAATTCATTTATACCTTAAAATTTATAAAATTAGAAAAGCTAAACCTCAAAACAGTTTCTTCTTTTTTGAATGGAAATGTGGTGCTTAATTATGATAGAAAAGATTTTGTCGACTTTAATAATAAAGTGCAATTTGATATACAATTGGATTCTTCATCGCTTGCTACAAATGACATTAGATATTTTTATAAGGAATTAGGGAAAAATCAGCATTATCAATTATCGTCAAACGTTAGAGGAACTTTGAATGATTTGTATGCGTCAAAATTGAAATTGATTGACGGAAAAAATACCCAAATAATTGGGAGTGTTAATTTCAGAAATCTTTTTGGAAATCAGGGACAAGACTTTTATATGAAAGGTAATTTTGATAAAGTTTCGTCTAATTATAAAAACCTAACACTATTATTACCAAATATTTTAGGGAAGAAATTGCCAAGTTCTTTAGGTAAGTTAGGACAATTCAGTTTGCGCGGAAAAACAGAAATAACAACAAAATCAATTGATGCCGATTTTTATATGGCAACCGCTTTAGGAAATATTCAGTCAAAATTAATTATGACGAATATTAATGATATTGATAACGCATCTTATTCGGGAAATATAATTTTAGAACAATTTAAAATTGGATCACTCCTTTCTAATAAAGATTTGGGAATGGTTACGTTGAATTTGGACGTTGATGGAAAAGGTTTTAAACTAAAAAATTTAAATACTTCCTTTTCGGGTGATGTCTATAAAATTAACTACAAGGGCTATAACTACACCAATATTGTTGTAAATGGAAATTTCAAAGAGCCCATCTTCAAAGGTAAGATTTATGTAAATGACCCTAATTTATTTATGGATTTTGATGGTTTGGTCAATTTAGAAAAGAAAGATATCAATTACAATTTTAATGCAAAAATTGATTATGCCAATTTAGCAAAACTAAATATTGTAAAATCAGATTCTATTTCTGTGTTCAAAGGTATTATCGATATGAAAGTTTCGGGTACTAATTTGGACAATTTAAGAGGCGCGGTTAATATTAAAAATACTTCTTATCAAAACAAAAAAGATACGTACTATTTTGATGATTTTGATTTGAATTCTAGTTTTGATGTTAATAATGTTAGAACGATTTCAATAAATTCTCCTGATATTGTTGAAGGTAAAGTGGTTGGTAAATTTCAAATTGGTCAACTTCAAAAGATGCTTGAGAATTCGTTGGGAAGTCTTTACGCGAATTATTCCCCTAACAAAGTTAAAAAAGGGCAGTTTCTAAAATTCAATTTTTCAATATTTAATAAAATCATCGAAGTGTTCTATCCCGGAATTTCAGTGGCGTCAAATACGGTTCTTCAAGGTGCAATAAATTCGGATAATAATGATTTTAAATTCAATTTTGATTCTCCTCAAATTGCAGCTTACGAGAATTATTTTGACAAAATAAACATCCGTGTTGACAATAAAAACCCTTTGTATAATGCCTACATTTCCATGGATAGCATTAAAACTAAAAACTATAAAGTTTCTGATTTTAGTCTGATAAACGTAACTCAAAACGATACATTGTATATCAGATCCGAATTTAAAGGTGGCAATAAAGCAGACGATTTTTATAAATTAAATGTATTTCATACCATAGACAAAAACAACAATAACGTTGTTGGAATTCAGAAATCTGAAATTAAATTTAAAGACTATTTGTGGTTTCTAAATGAAAATGATGATGTTCACAACAAAATTATATTCGATAAAAAACTAAGAAATTTTTCTATAGACGATATTGTCTTATCACATGAAAAGCAAAAAATAGATTTGAAAGGGTTTTTAAAAGATGCCGATACGAAAGATTTGAATTTGAATTTTACAGATATCGAAATCAACAAATTAACGCCTGAAATTCCAAACTTTTCATTTGATGGAATTTTAAATGGAAACATAAATTTCAAACAAGATCATAAAATATACCAACCTACAGCTTCCTTATTTATTGACAATTTAAGTGTTAATAAAGTAGCGCTTGGAAAACTAGATTTGGATGTTTCTGGTGATGATAGCTTGAAAAAATTCTATGTCAATTCAACCATTCAAAATGAAAATGTAGAATCATTTAATGCTAAAGGCGATTTTACTATTGAAAATAATGAAACAAAAACGAATTTAGATTTGCGTTTCAATCGCTTTAATTTGGGAATCCTAGGCTTATTAGGAGGCGATATCATCACTAATATTAAGGGTTTCGCTTCTGGAAGTACCAATGTAGAAGGAACCATAACCGATCCTAAAATTAATGGAAGAATGTACTTGGACGATTCAGGCATTTCAATTCCTTATATGAATGTGAATTATGAATTCGAAAATAAATCGGTTGTTGATATTACAGAGAGTTTGTTTATTGTTAGAAATGTAGGAATTATTGATTCGAAATTCAACACAAAAGGAATTTTAGAAGGTAGGGTTCGTCACAACAAACTGTCAGATTGGGTTTTAGATTTAAAAGTAAAATCAGATCGTTTCTTGGCTCTAGATACAAAAGATAGGGAAGATGCAGCCTATTTTGGAACAGCATTTATTGATGGAACTGCTTCTATAACTGGACCTACAAGTGGTTTATTGATAAAAATTGATGCAAAATCTGAAAAAGGAACAGCCATCAAAATTCCGATAAATGATGCCGATGCTGTTGGAACCAATAGTTACATTCATTTTCTGACAACGAAAGAAAAATTTAATCTTGGAAAAGGAATCGTTGATAAAACAAGAAATTATAACGGATTAGAATTGAAATTCAATTTGGATATCAATCAAAAAGCGGAGATTGAAGTAATTCTTAATAGAAATTCAGGACATGGGATGAAAGGTCGTGGAAATGGGAATTTACTGCTAGAAATCAATACTTTGGGCAAATTTGTTATGACTGGAGATTTTCAAGTATACGAAGGAAGCTATAATTTTAAATATGGTGGAATTATTGATAAGAAATTTAAGGTTAAAAAGTTCGGTTCTATTGTTTGGGAAGGCGATCCATTGCGCGCCATTTTGAATTTAGAAGCTGTTTATGAAACTACAGCAAATCCTGCAGTTTTGTTAGAGAATCCATCATTCAATAAAAAAGTACCTGTTGAAGTTGTTATAGGAATCAAAGGTAATTTGAGTAATCCGGAGCCTGATTTTTCAATTAATTTCCCAACGGTTAGTTCGGTTTTGAAATCTGAAATTCAATACAAATTGGACGACAAAGATACACGCCAAACACAAGCCTTATATTTGCTTTCTTCAGGTGGATTTTTGAGTCAAGTTGGAGTAACTCAATCGGATTTAACTGGTAATTTATTCGAAAAAGCAAGCGGATTATTCAACGATATTTTTCAGGATGAAGAAGGGAAATTTAATTTAGGAATTGATTTTGTATCCTCTGACAAACGTTTAGGATCTGAATCAGACGGTAGGGTTGGGGTAACTGTTTCTTCAAAAATTAATGACAGAATTACTTTTAATGGTAAATTAGGAGTTCCAGTTGGAGGAATAAATCAGTCCGCAATTGTTGGTGATGTTGAAGTTCAATACCGAGTAAATGAAGCGGGAACTCTTAATTTAAGAGTGTTTAATAAGGAAAACGACGTCAGTTATATAGGGCAAGGAATTGGATATACTCAGGGATTAGGAATTTCACACGAAATTGATTTTGATACTTTTAAAGAATTGGTCAATACTATTTTTGGTAAAAAGAAACCTAAAAAAGTTGTACAGCCTGTTGATCAATCGGATTCTAGTTTGCCTAACGAACCTACTTTTTTAAAAATTAAGAAAAACAAAAATTCCAAAACTTCAAAACCAAATATTGAAGGTGTTTTGAATAAAGATGGGGATTAATCTATTCGTTTTTTATAGTCCAATTAGCATAAAACTAATTACAGAATTGTATTTTTATACAATCAAAATAAGCTTGAAAAGTTCTTAATTTAAAAACTTATCAACGAAAACGTTTGAATTTCAACTAATTATTAATTTAGTATAAATTCCACTTTTTTTAAGGTTGAATTATAGTAAGTTTACATTTTAAAACACTAATAATGACTAAAACAATAAAAAAAATAGGAGTTTTGACTTCTGGAGGAGATTCCCCTGGAATGAATGCTGCGATTCGTTCTGTAGTTAGAACTTGTGCTTACCATAACATCGAATGTATTGGTATTTACCGTGGCTACGAAGGAATGATTGAAGGTGATTTTAAAGAATTAGGACCAAGAAGTGTAAATAATATTATCAATAAAGGAGGAACAATTTTAAAATCAGCCCGCTCTAAAGAATTTATGACGGTTGAGGGCAGAAAAAAAGCCTACGATAATTTAGTGAGAGTTGGTATAGATTCACTTGTCATTATTGGGGGCGATGGTAGCTTTACCGGTGCAGAAGTTTTCAATAGTGAATACGGGTTTCCAGTAATGGGAATTCCAGGAACCATTGATAACGATATTTTCGGGACAAGTCATACATTAGGTTATGATACCGCTCTTAATACTGTAATTGAAGTTATTGATAAAATTAGAGATACAGCCAGTTCTCACAACAGATTGTTTTTTGTTGAAGTAATGGGTAGAGATGCAGGACATATTGCACTTAACGCAGGAATTGGTGCTGGTGCAGAAGAAATTTTAATACCAGAAGAAAATTTAGGTTTAGATCGTTTGTTAGAATCTCTAGAAAAAAGTAAATCTTCAGGAAAATCTTCAAGCATTGTCGTTATTGCAGAAGGTGATAAAATAGGTAAAAGCGTTTTTGAATTAAAAGATTACGTAGAAGCCAATTTACCTGAATATGATGTTCGTGTTTCTGTTTTGGGACACATGCAACGTGGTGGTTCTCCGTCTTGTTTTGACAGAGTACTAGCTAGTAGATTGGGTGTGAAAGCCGTTGAATCTTTGTTGGAAGGAAAATCAAATTATATGGTTGGAATTTTGGGTGACAAAGTAACTTTAACGCCATTAGAACAAGCAATTAAAGGACATACAGAGATTGATAGAGAGTTATTGAGAGTTTCTGATATCATGTCAACCTAAAAAAAATGAGCTTTAAGTTAGTAACTTAAGCTAAGAATTTAAAAATTAATTTATTATTTATAACCGGCATAAAGGATAGTACTTAGTGCCTAAAGCTTAAAAAAAATGTCAACAGTAAAATTAGGAATTAACGGATTCGGAAGAATTGGAAGAATTGTTTTTAGAGAATCTTACAACAGAGATAATGTTGAAGTAGTTGCAATTAATGATTTATTAGATGTAGATCATTTGGCTTATTTATTAAAATACGATTCAGTTCACGGTCGTTTCGCAGGAAAAGTAGAAGTAATTGACGGAAAACTTTTTGTAAACGACAAACATATCAGAATTACAGCAGAAAGAGATCCTGCCAACTTAAAATGGGATGAAGTAGGAGTAGACGTTGTAGCAGAATGTACTGGTTTTTTTACAACTATCGAAACAGCTCAAGAGCATATTAAAGGTGGTGCTAAAAAAGTAATTATTTCTGCACCTTCAGCTGATGCGCCAATGTTTGTAATGGGAGTAAACCATGATAAAGCAAAAGCAACTGATTTAATCGTTTCAAACGCTTCATGTACTACAAACTGTTTGGCTCCTTTGGCTAAAGTAATTCATGATAACTTTGGAATTGTTGAAGCTTTGATGACTACTGTTCACGCTACAACTTCAACTCAAATGACAACTGATGGTCCTTCAAGAAAAGACTGGAGAGGTGGTCGTGCTGCAAGTGTTAATATTATTCCTTCTTCTACTGGAGCTGCTAAAGCGGTAGGGAAAGTTATTCCTGAATTGAACGGAAAATTAACAGGTATGTCAATGCGTGTTCCTACGACTGACGTTTCTGTAGTTGATTTAACTGTAAAAGTAGCAAAAGAAACTTCTTATGAAGAAATAATGGCAGTGTTGAAAAAAGCTTCTGAAACTACTATGAAAGGTGTTTTAGGATATACTGAAGATTTAGTTGTTTCTCAAGATTTTGTTTCTGATCCTAGAACTTCAATCATTGATGCCAATGCAGGAATTGGTTTGAATTCTACTTTTTTCAAAATCATTTCTTGGTATGATAATGAGTACGGATATTCAAGTAAATTGATAGATTTATCAGTTCACATTGCAAATTTAAAATAATAAAATAAAACAATTTCCATTCGTAATGTTTGGGAATTGTCTATTAAATTTTCGCCAAAAACCTATTAAATATGAAATTATTAGTTGACAGTGGTTCTACAAAAGCCGATTGGATTTCTATTGACGAAACTGGAAAAATTTTATTTACAACACAAACGCTAGGATTAAACCCTGAAGTTCTTGTGAAAGAAGAAATTGTTTCCCGTTTGAATGATCGTTTTGATATTTCTCTAAACAGAGAAAGTGTATCGCATTTATTTTTCTACGGTGCAGGTTGCGGAACGGATAGAATGAAAGAATTTTTGCAAAGTGTTTTTAAAGATTATTTTCCAAATGCCGCAATTGTAGTGCATGAAGATACCTATGCAGCAGTTTATGCTACGACACCAAAAAACGAACAAGCAATTGTTTGTATTCTAGGAACGGGTTCAAATTGCAGTTATTTTGATGGAACTGTTTTACACCAAAAAGTACAATCTTTGGGTTACATTGCCATGGATGATTGTAGTGGAAATCAATTTGGACGACAATTAATTCGCGATTATTATTTTGGAAAAATGCCTTCAGCACTCGCTAAGAAATTTGAAAAAGCATATGATTTAGATGCAGATGTTATCAAACACAATCTTTATAAAGAGCCAAACCCTAATGCCTATATGGCCACTTTTGCTAAGTTTTTAATTCAAAATAAAGACGAAGAATATTGCCAAAAAATAATTCGCAGAGACATGGAAGTTTTTGTTGAAAACTACATCAAACAATACGATAATTGCAAAGATGTACCAGTTCACTTCATTGGTTCAATTGCTTTTTATCTTAGAGAGGAATTGAAAGAAGTTTTAGAAATAAATGGACTATCTATCGGTAACGTTTTAAGACGACCAATAGATGGACTAATTCAATTTCACTTATTGAATTAATTTCAAACTTACTCCAATAAAAAAAACGAATTTGATAGCTTTCAAGTTCGTTTTTTTATTTATTAGCTTGTTTGTTTTTTGAAGCATACGTTTTATTTTCTCTTTCACAATTTCTCCCGCCATTCGCTGTATCTCTTGTGGCGAACCCCGCCACAACAAGATGCCGCTACTGTCAGGGCTAGAAATTACGTTTTGATTTTCATTAGAAATTTCTTAGTGATAGTGCCACACGAAAGAATTCGTGCGGGAGTGGGGAAAATTTATCTTAATTCTTTTTGTCATTCCGACGCAGGAGGAATCACATCATTTTTTAAGAACCTACTATTTAAAAACTCAAAATTTTCATTAAATGATTTGATCAAATCTAACTTTTTTTCTCTTCGCCAACCCTTTAATTCTTTTTCTCTTGCTATAGCAAGTTGTACCCATGTGAATTTTTCATAATAGACTAAATATTGAATATTATATTTTGAGGCAAAAGTTTTAATTCCTTTCTCGTTGTTTTCTTTATGCTGTTGTAATCTTATTCCCAGATTATTTGTCATTCCTATATAATAAGTTGACCTGTATTTATTAGTAATGATATAAACATAATAAGTTTGATGTCCTTCATTATATTCAATCATTGTGTTATTCATTTTTATTTTTTTTATTTGTCATTCCGACGCAAGAGGAATCACATTAATTTTTCGTGAATTTCTTTATGGGATTCCTCCTTCGTCGGAATGACAAACGGGATGTAAAAATGACAATAAAATGTTAGAGTGACTTCTAAACCATTATTTAAACCAGCATAATTTCTTGCAGAACTAAAGCAATATCCTTAGAACAGCTTTACAATTTTGTCTTTTACTTAATCGCAATCATTGAAATTTCAACATTTACATTTCTTGGTAGTTTTGCCACTTGCACCGTTTCTCTTGATGG
>CALPQA020000019.1 GCA_943325595.2 Auritidibacter sp. Marseille-P8566 | reverse complement strand
CAAAAGAATTAGTAATAGCCGGAAAAGAATTGAGTTTTCAAAATGAAGAAAAAGAAAAAAGGGTTTTAGAAAGCCAGGAACTTGAAGCCTATAATTATTCGTTGATGTTGGCTTCTCAATATTCTCAAAGTCTGATTGAAGCAAGTCCAGATCCTTTGTTTACAATAAGTTTGGAGGGAAAAATTACAGATGCTAACCAAGCTTCTGTTGAAGCTACAGATGTATCTAAAGAAGATTTGATAGGGTCAGATTTTATCAATTATTTTACAGAACCTAACCTTGCTAAAAAAGGGTATAAAGAAGTTTTTTCTAAAGGATTTGTGGTCGATTATCCGCTGGTTTTGATGGATGGAGAATTGACTAACGTATTATTTAATGGTTCAATTTATAAAGATGCCGATGATAATGTAATTGGAGCTATTATGGTTGGCAGAGATATTACAGAATTAAAAAAAGTAGAATCAGAACTCATAGCTGCCAAAGCTTTTGCTGAATCTGCTACAGCAATTGCAGAAGAAGCATTAATAAAAGCGGAAAGTGCTACACGAATAGCTGTTGAATCAGTAAAAGCAAAACAACAGTTTTTATCGAACATGAGCCACGAAATTAGAACTCCAATGAATGCAATAATTGGATTTACCAAAGTTGTTTTGAAAACTGATTTGAAATCAAAACAAAAAGAATATTTACAAGCAATAAAAACAAGTGGAGATGCTTTGATAGTACTTATTAATGATATTTTAGATTTAGCCAAAGTGGATTCAGGCAAAATGTCGTTCGAGAAAGTACCTTTTAAAATGGCAAAATCAATTGCGGCGATGATGAATTTATTTGACTTAAAAAGTCAAGAGAAAAATGTGCAGTTGATCAAAGAATATGATTCTAAAATTCCAGAAATTGTAATTGGTGACCCTGTTAGATTGCATCAAATTATTCTGAATTTAGTTAGCAATGCCGTAAAGTTTACAACAAAAGGTAAAATAATTTTTAGCATTAAATTGGTAGAAGAGAAAGACAATGATGTTGTTATAGAATTTGCTGTTTCTGACACTGGAATTGGAATTCCGGTAAATAAAATAGAAACTATTTTCGAAAATTTCCAACAAGCTTCAAGTGGAACCTCTCGTATTTATGGGGGAACAGGTTTAGGTTTGGCTATTGTTAAACAACTCGTAGAAGGTCAAAATGGAAGTATTTCGGTTAAGAGTGTATTTGGACAAGGTTCTGTTTTTAGTTTCAAGTTGACCTTTCAAAAATCGAATGTTAATATTGAATCCGTCGAAGAAATTATTGAGTTAGATACAGAATTGAAAGATATTAAAGTTTTGGTAGTAGAAGATATTCCTCTAAACCAGCTTTTAATGCGCACTTTATTAGATGATTTAGAATTTACTTGTGACATTGCTTTCAACGGCCAAATAGCTATCGAAAAACTTCAAAAGAAGAAATACGATATTATTTTAATGGATTTACAAATGCCTGTGATGAATGGTTTTGAAGCCACAGAATATATTAGAAAAAAAATGAATTTAGACATTCCAATTGTTGCCTTAACTGCCGATGTGACTACGGTTGATATGGATAAATGTAAGTTGGTTGGAATGAATGATTATATTTCAAAACCGGTAGACGAACGTTTGTTGTATAGTAAAATAATTGGAATTTTAAAGAAAGTACGCCTAGCCTCTCAAGAAACTCAAGTTACTAAATCGGAAATTAAAGCAAGGTGTATCAATTTGAATTATCTAATGGAACGAACCAAATCAAATCCCGCCTTGATGTCAGAAATGATTTCGTTGTATCTCGAGCAAACACGACCTTTAGTGGCCACAATGCGGCAAAGTTTTGATGCCAAAGACTGGCATACACTGCATTCGACGGTTCACAAGATGATTCCATCCTTTTCTATTGTAGGAATTCATCAAGACTTTGAAATTATGGCAAAACGCGTACAAGGATTTGCCAACAAACAAATAGAAGAAGAAAATATACTCGACATGGTTTTACAACTGGAAAATATCTGCGTGCAAGCCTGTTCTGAATTAGAAGAAGAATTGATTACTATAAAAAATATAAAATAATGCAAAACGAAACTAAAATTAAACTATTTCTTGTTGATGATGATGCTTTGTTCTTGAAGTCATTAGAAATAGAATTTCTATCGCATGCTAATTTTGAAATTAGAACTTTTCCTACGGGTGAACTTTGCTTGTCTAGTATAATTGATAGACCTGATGTTGTAATTCTAGATTTTCATCTTGATGGAATTAGTAAAGGCGCCATTAATGGATTGGAAACTTTAGATGAAATTAAAAAAATAGATGAATCAATTCCAGTGATAATGTTGTCTTCTCAAGATAAAATTGACGTTGCTGTTAAATGTATGCACCACAAAGCTTCTGATTATGTAGTAAAAAGTGAAACAGCATTTTTTAGGCTGAAACAAATTATTACTAATATATTGCATTCACAAAAAGTTGAAAAACAACTTCATTGGTATATGGATCGAATGTAATTAATTTTAAACAAAATGTGTGATTTATGTAACTTTTTAATTTTTAAATGTAACTTTTAAGAATTAAAATATATCACCTTTGTTTTCAAAAACTTTAATAATTATCCATAAACAAACATGAAAAATAGTAATGACAATGCCGAATTAGAGAAAGGTAAAGTCCACATTGTAGTTGAAATTATTGAATATATGGCTAATGCTGTGGTAAGTAAAACTATAATAAAAAAAACAACTGGTAATGTAACGGTTTCCTCATTTGACGCTGGAGAAGAACTAGACGAAAAAATATCGCCATTCGATACTTATATTCAAATAATTGATGGCGTAGCCGAATTGACAATAAATGACAATAAATTCAAATTGATATTGGGTGAGGGTATTATTATTCCAGCACATTCTAAACATCATTTTAATGCCAATGAACAATTCAAAATGATTTCAACAGTTATTAAAAGTGGCTATGAAGATTAATTAAAAAATGAAATGAATTGGTATAAACATTTTCTGTCCATATGAAACTCTACATAAAATACATGGTTTGTCTTCGTTGTAAAATGCTTGTAAAAGATGAACTTAAACGCTTAGGTTTGAACTATGTTGTTGTAGATTTTGGTACGGTTAAAATTTTAGAAGAGCTAACCCCAAATAAATTTAAAACACTTAAAGACAATTTAGCTTATTTTGGATTAGTACTTTTAGATGAGAAGAAATCAATTCTAATTGATAAGATAAAAAATGTGATTGTCGAAATGGTACATTATTCAGATGAAATACCCAAAGTAAATTATTCTGATTACATTAGTGAAAAGCTTCAAAACGATTACAATTATTTGGCTACCATTTTTTCAGAAGTTAAAGGAATTACGATACAACAATTTATCATTTTTCATAAAATTGATAGAGTAAAAGAATTGTTGTTATATGGAGAGCAAAACCTGACAGAAATCTCCTTTAGACTTAATTTTAGTAGTGTTGCCCATTTATCAAATCAATTCAAGAAAACTACGGGACTATCACCGAAGTTCTTTAAACAATTAAAACAAAAACGGAATCAGAATTTTGAAAACATTTGATTTTTAAAAGCAAATAATCAATCAATAGCACTATTTAATAATAGTGCTTTTTTTATGTTTAAAATTTCTAAAAGGTGAGAAATATGTAATAATTTCATTTTTTTTTGTAAGTATTTTGTTTGCTATTCGTCGCACCTTTGACTTATAGAAATTAAACATTTAAACACACAATAAGATGGAAGCAAAACACAATAATACTAGTGAAGCATTCAAAATTTCTGGAGACTGGAGCCAACAAGCCGATGCCTTGAAAGACAAATATCCCAATCTTACTGATTCTGACTTAAAGTTTGAAAGAGGCAGAGAAGACGAATTAATTAAAAGAATAGAATCTCGACTTCATAAAAAACACGACGAGGTGGTAAATATGATAAAAAAAGTACAGCCTAAAGCTGAATAATTTTGACTTGATTATGCGGGCAACGTAGAATTTACGTGATACTACGAATACATGTAAGAGTCAATTAAAAGCGTAGGGTTTAAAACCTACGCTTTTTTATTTAAATAAATTTATAAGCCATGATAAAAGTAAAAAAAGAAGGAGTTATTCTGAAAAAAAGCGAATTAGCATTTGAAAATGATAGTGTATTAAATCCTGGAACTTATCAGGATGGCAATACCGTTCATATGCTGTATAGAGCAGTCCGAAATGGTAATTATTCAACCATTGGTTATTGTAGGTTAGAAGGCCCATTAAATGTTGTAGAACGTTTCGACATCCCCCTTATGATTCCTTACACGAGTGATGCTTCAAATGGAATTGAAGATCCTCGAATAGTAAAGATCGAAGACGTTTATTACATTACCTATACTGCTTATAGCGGAATAAACGCACTAGGGGCTTTAGCTACGTCCCTTGATTTAATAACTTTTGAGCGAAAAGGGATTATTGTTCCAAAGTTTACTTTCGATGAATTTAAAATTTTAGCCGAGTGCAATAATCTTGTCAACGCTAAATATTTTAGACACGTTCGCCACTTTGACCCTAGTGAAGAAGTATTTCTTTGGGACAAAGATGTTGTTTTCTTTCCAAGAAAAATAGGAGGTAAGTTGGCTTTTCTTCATCGAATTCGCCCGGGGATCCAATTGGTTATGGTTGATAGTTTAAATAAACTTACCAAAGATTTTTGGAATCATTATTTTCTAAACTTTAACGAGCATATTATCATGGATCCTGTGGGTATAAACCACGAATCAAGTTATATCGGAGCTGGTGCGCCTCCAATAGAAACAGATTTAGGTTGGTTGCTTATTTATCACGGAGTTTATGACACTCCAGAAGGATATGTTTATTCAGCTGCAGCAGCATTATTAGATATAGACAATCCAACTAAGGTTATCGCCAGATTAGTTGATCCTTTATTTATTCCAGAATATGAATATGAATTAAATGGTGTTGTAAACAATGTGGTTTTCCCAACGGGTACAGCGTTATTTGACGACACTCTATACATTTATTATGGGGCTGCCGATAAATGTATTGCTTGTGCATCAGTAAGTTTAAAGGAACTATTAAAAGAACTACAATTAAATAAAATCGATTATGAGCACTAACATTCTCCCCATTTTAAGCAACAGTTTAATTGTTTTTAAAGAAGCAATAAAAAACATTTCAAAACTAAATTTTCCAAATTCAATTGAGGGAGAAAATAGTATTATACCAATACCACATAAAGAATTACCAGAAATTTTATTCATCACATCATACCCTCCAAGAGAATGTGGCATTGCAACATATACTCAAGATTTAAGGAGCGCCATACAAGAAAAATTTGGCCATAGTTTGTCCTTAAAAGTCTGTGCTCTTGAAGCCAAAGAATCAAATTATAATTATCATGATGAGGTAAAATATACATTACAAACTCGGGAAGAAGATCAATATGCGGTATTATCAAAAAAAATAAATGCCGATAAAAATATTAAAATGATATTCTTGCAACATGAGTTTGGACTGTTTGGAGGCGAATATGGCATTTTTTTATTGAAATTCATGACGCGCTTAAAAAGACCAATATCTACTACTTTTCATACGGTACTTCCAAATCCTAATAAAAACCTTAAAAGAATAGTTCGCAAAATTGTGGATTGTTCAGATAACGTAATTGTTATGACCAATGCTTCTGCATTAATTTTGAAAAGAAATTATGGAATAGAAGATAAAAAAATAACCATTATTGCTCACGGAACACATTTAGTTTCGTCAATTCATGAAAAACACAAAAAAGTAAGAGTTCACTTAGCAGATAGAATAGTTCTTTCCACTTTCGGATTATTGAATGAAGGAAAAAGCATTGAAACAGCATTGGACGCTTTGCCAGAAATAATTACGCGTTTTCCGAACGTTATTTACTTGATAATTGGAAAAACACATCCCGAAGTTGTAAAACAGGAAGGCGAAAAGTACCGTAATTTTTTATATGAAAAAGTCAATAATTTAAAACTTCAAAATAATGTTCGATTCATTAATAGGTACTTGTCACTTGAAGAATTGATGGAACATTTGCAGCGCACGGATATTTATTTATTTACATCCAAAGACCCCAATCAGGCGGTTAGCGGTACTTTAGCATATGCAATGGCCTGCGGTTGTCCAATTATTTCAACACCTATTCCTCATGCTAGAGAATTATTAGATGGTGCAGGTTTGAATTTTGATTTTCAAAATTCAAAGCAACTGTCAGCTGCAGCTATAAAATTACTTTACAATCCTGAATTGTTAGATGGGATGCGTCTTAATGCTTTACACAACATTAATCCCACAGCTTGGCAAAATTCAGCAATTGCGCATATTGAATTAACTCAAAATAGTTTGGCCAAAAAAAGTATTTTATTAAAATACGAAATGCCAAAAATTACTCTAGATCACATTTTAAAGATGACAACTAATAAAGGGATAATTCAATTTTCTTCCATAGCTACTCCCGATTTGAGTTCAGGATATACCCTAGATGACAATGCCCGCGCTTTAATTGCATTATCCAAACATTTTGAATTAACAGGTAATTTAGAAGATGTAGAATTGATAACAATCTATTTGGACTTTATACTTTTTTGTCAGCAAGACAATGGTTCATTTTTAAATTATGTCGATATAGCTGGGAATTTTATGACAAAAAACAGTAACGAAAACCTAGAAGATGCTAATGGTAGAGCCATTTGGGCATTGGGAGAATTGATATCTCACGAAGCTATTTTAAATGAAAAACTTATTAATAAGGCCAAGTTTGCTTTAGAAAAAGCGTTAATAATAGTCGGTAATTTTAAATCACCAAGAGCAATGGCATTTTCAATAAAAGGATTGTATTTCTATAATTTGAAAAGAGGAAATATTCGAATTAAAAATTTAATAACTTCTCTAGCAGATAACCTAGTTTCTAAAAATAGAGGTGTTTTGGACAAAAAGTGGAATTGGTATGAGGATTATTTGACTTATGCAAACAGTGTACTGCCCGAAGCGATGCTCTATGCTGCCTTGAGCACAGGAAGTGAATTGTATAGAAATACAGCTAAAACAACATTTGATTTTTTGTTATCAATTATTTTTAAAGGCAACGAGATAAAAGTAGTGTCCAATCAAGGATGGCATCAAAAAGGGAAATCAGTTAATCGTTTTGGAGAGCAACCCATTGATGTTGCTTACACAGTTTTAGCTTTAAATGCCTTTTATAAAGAATTTAATAATCCAGAATATTTAGATAAAATGAACACTGCGTTTGACTGGTTTTTGGGTAAAAACCATTTGAGACAAATTATCTATAACCCTAAAACAGGAGGTTGTTATGACGGTTTAGAAGAAAAAAATATAAACCTAAATCAAGGTGCCGAATCAACCATAAGTTATTTAATGGCACGTCTTGTTTTTGAACAGATTGAAATTTCTAAAGTTGAAATACAACTTTATGATGATATTCTCGAGACAGCATAATTCATAAAATAAAAAAAGAGCCAGTTTGCAGCAATGTAAACTGGCTTTTTTTGTGCTGTAAATGTGATTTATGTAATTCTTTTCTTGCAATGTGTAACCTTTCTAAATTGATAAATTCGACCTTTATAGTGGTTAAATTATTGATAATCAAATCAAATATTATGAAAACAAATATTGGAATTACAGAAAAAAACAGCCAAATGGTTGTAGAAGAATTAGCTAAGATATTAGCAGACGAATATGTGTTATACACTAAAACTAGAAACGCACATTGGAATACAGAGGGTGCTGATTTTTATGAAAAACACAAATTCTTCGAAATGCAATACACTCAATTAGATGAATTTATTGACAAAGTTGCAGAACGGATCAGAACCTTAGGATATTATTCGCCAGCGACTTTAGCATCTTTCTTAAGCCTGACACAACTCACTGAATTTAGTAGAGAAAAAAATGACAGCAATGGTTTTATCAAAGAACTATTAATGGATCATGAAAGTATTGTAATCAAATTGAGAGAAAACATTGTCAATTTTGCTTCTAATCTAGACGACATCGGTTCAAGCGATTTTATTACTGGCTTGATGGAAGAACATGAAAAAATGGCTTGGTTCTTACGCTCCCACCTATAAAAAAATAAAAAATGGAAACTACAAAAAATGTCTTAATTGCATTAGACTATAATCCAAACGCTTCTAAAATAGCAGAAATTGGATACTCATTTGCAAAAGCTATGAATGCAGAAATAACGCTGCTTCACGTTGTTGAAAATGAAGTTTATTACACCACATTTATGACATCTCCATTAACAGGACTTGGTGATTTCGATAATGCCGCATTTTATCAATATATGAATAACGACGGTTTGAATGAGGCAGCCAATTATTATTTAGAAAAAATTAAAAAACATCTGAATGATAGCAATATCAAAACACTTGTAGAAAATGGGGATTTTGCAGAAGTAATTCTAAAAACAGCTAAAACTCTAAAAGCAGATTTAATTATCATGGGATCACACAGCCAAAAATGGTTGGAGCAAGTACTTATAGGTAGTACTACTGAAGATGTATTGAATCAGACACAGACACCGCTATTAATTATTCCAACCAAGAAAAAAAAGTAGGCAATTAGTGGTATATGTGTAATCTTTCTTTCTTAATGTGTAATAATATTTGCCTGTTATGTGCCGAAATTTGTACCATGATAGTCAAACAAATAGTATTAACAAAAACAAAAACATTATGAGCAATTTACTTTATTTATTAGCAGTGATCCTAATCATTTCTTGGGCTTTGGGCTTCTTCGTTTACAATACAGGAAACCTTATTCACATTCTTCTCGTGATTGCTGTAGTAGCAATTCTACTGAGAATAATAAGTGGAAAGAATATTATAAAATAACAAAAAACAAACACTAACTTAAATTTAATAAAATGAAAAAAGCAATTTTAATTATCGCAATGATTACCTTATCGGTAACAAATTCTATCGCACAATCTACAACTGATAACAGAGATAAATTATCGTTTGGTCTAAAAGCAGGAGCCAACTTTTCTAACGTTTATGACACAGAAAGTGATGACTTTGTAGCTGATGGTAAATTTGGTTTTGCAGGTGGGGGATTCGTAGTTATTCCTTTAGGAAAACTATTCGGATTACAGCCAGAAGTATTGTATTCTCAAAAAGGATACAAATCAACAGGAACTTTTTTAGGAACTCCTTATAGTATGACAAGAACTACGGAATTTATTGATATTCCTTTGTTAGTTTCTATCAAACCAGTTGAGTATGTTTCATTATTATTCGGACCTCATTTTTCGTACCTAATGAAACAAACTGATGACTTTACGGGTGGATCATTGTCCTCAACTCAGGAGCAAGAATTTGAAAACAGCAATCTTCGTAAAAATATTTTCGGTTTAACAGGTGGTGCGGACATAAACATTGATCATTTAGTGATTGGTCTTCGTGCAGGTTGGGACTTGAAAAATAATGATGGAGACGGGAATTCAACTACACCTCGATACAAAAATATGTGGTATCAAGCGACAATTGGGTACAAATTTTAATTTAAAAAATAGGAATAATGGTTAATTCAAAAAACACAGGAAAAATAGTTGGTTCTTTAGTTGTAGGAGTACTTGCAGGTGCTACTCTGGGTGTTCTATTCGCTCCAAATAAAGGAACAAAAACAAGAAGTAAAATCTCTGGTGGAGCTGAAGGAATGGCTAAAAGTTTCAAGAAAAAATTGAGTAATGAAGCCAAAGATTTCAAAAAGAGTGTTTCTAATGAAGCCAAATTATTGAAAAAGAAAGCAGCTCAATTAGAGGGGTTAGTGGAAGGAAAGTTCGAAAGCGTTTCTTCTAGCTTGAAAGAAAAAGCCAACGCATTGCTAGAAAATAATTCGGACAACTCATTTTTAAAATAATAAGATGAAAACTATAAAATTTACATCCAGTTGGAAGCAGCTTGTTTTAGTTGTCTCACTTCTACTTGTAGTAATTTCCACTACATCTTGCGCTCACAAGACAGCGTTTAATACGTCTTCGGTAATTCCAGCAGCAAGGGGAGAAGTTAAAGTTAAAAAAGACAACAATAACAATTATAAAATTGAGATGGAAATCTCCTATTTAGCAGAACCTGAACGCCTTCAGCCACCAAAGAAAACGTATGTTGTTTGGTTGGTTGGTGAAGACAGAAACGCTCCAATAAACATTGGTAGAATTGAGAGTAATAAAAAGTTAAAAGTTAAATTCGAAACCGTATCGTCAATAAAGCCAAAGAGAATATTTATTAGTGCTGAAGATGACTATGCAACACAGTTTCCAAGTTATATGATTGTTCTTGAAACAAATGATCTTTAAAGTTAGTTTTTGTATTTGGTTGATGGAGGAAACTGCTCTCGGGCAGTTTTTTTTTAAATTGAATAAAAATTAAATAAAACCATCAAAGCCAAAAAAAGCATTACTAGTTTACAAAAAAGAGTCAGTTTGATTTACAAGTAATTGCAATTCTACCCATAATCTATACATGCAGAAATATATAATTCTAATCCAATTCAAGAAAAAACTCATTCCGAAAAGAATGAGTTTTTTTGTATCAAATTTCTAATGTTTTTTTCCAAAACCAATATAACATGGCTTTTGTTAATTTGTTTTAAAATTCCCAATTTATTGAATATCCAATTAATAGAAATAAAAAGAGCAGGAGTTCAATGATGATTAGAGAAATAAACAAAAACATTCGTAAAGAAAAAGTACGTTTTTTGTAAAAGTCTTTAAAAGTTTGATAATAGCTAAATGTGACCAAAGCAAATATTGCAAATGGTGTTATAAAGGAGGAACAATGGGCAATAAAATCAAAATTAGTTGTGAACTCAAAGAAGGCTAAGATGGAATCAAAAGTTGTTAGCAACAAAATTCCTAGAAAAGTGATTCCTGCTATAATAAAATGTTCACTAAAATTTAATCTCCTTTTTCTAAAAAGCAAAAATCCATTTAAGGCAAATAAAGGAACAAAACAAAAAAGTAATATTTTTTTATTGTCGGTAACAAAATGATTCATTTTGGTATAAACATCCTGAATTTTAATTTCTAATTTTTTATTTTTTGAAGTAGTTTTGTCTGTTATTGTGAAATCCGTTTTGATTTCATTTTTAGGCAAATATTTTTCGGAGGCATGTGTATAATAATTATTAATAAATATGTTTAATCCAATCAATAATAGAATGAAATAAAAAACATTATAATATCGAATTCGTGTCCCATCGATGTAGTCCAAAGCAGCTTTTCCTGGTCTTACAATTGCTTCTTTAGCCGTATATAGCATCCCTTTTTCAAGATGAAAAATTCCATGAAAAAGATCATGTGTTATAAAATGTTTAAAAGCGATGCGGTGTACATCCGTTTTCTGCCCGCAATTATTACAGAAATTTCCAGTAACTTCAGAATCACAATTTAAACACTTGGATGAATGTTTCATATTATTTTTTTTGACAATATTACAAAAAAATCAGCTTTTAAGGGCTGATTTCTGGTTACTTATAATTACAGTCGTTTAGATTTATATTTTCAAAAGCATCATTTTATAGTGATACATAATCACTAATAAAATCATATTTATTATTCTACACTAAATTTTGAGCTTAAATCTCCCTCAATTTT